>NZ_MNQN01000123.1:0-62517 GCF_001915455.1 Bacteroides sp. 43_46
CTGTCTATTATTGAAACTTAGTGTTTAATAATATATTATTAATGTAATTTTTAAGTAGTTATGAAAAGAAAATTTGTAAAAGTGATGTTCTTCGGGGCGCTGGCACTTTCTACTGTCACCTATGTAGGTTGTAAGGACTACGATGATGACATCGACAATCTGCAAACACAGATTGACGCTGTAAAGGTGTCACTCGAGGAGTTGCAGACAAAGGTTAACAGCGGTTCCGTTATAACAAATGTTGTGAAAGGAGAGAACGGAATTACTGTGACGCTTAGTGACGGCAAAAGCTATGAACTGACTAATGGTAAAAATGGTGCGGATGCTGATGTTTGGACGATTGGTGAGAAAGATGGCTATTGGTACAAAAATGGTGTGAAAACCGAATATAAAGCTGTCGGAGTAGATGGAGCACCCGGTGCTGCCGGACCGGCTGGTGGAGAAGGTACACCTGGTGAAAACGGTAAGTACTATGTACCTAACAAAGAAACTGGCTGTTTTGATATTTATCAGGATGGTAAATTGGTAGAAGCAACAGATATTAGTTGGAAAACCGCAGCATCTGAAGGTGGAGTTACTGCTGTTCTTAATGGTAATGTATTGACACTTCAAGGAGTTGAAGGAGCACCGGATGGTATAGCAATAGACATCACTTCAGGCATTGCTTTATCTTCTATCGCATTCATTCCTGATGTAGTAAGTACAGATGTTCCTTATGCAACTACTAGTAAGCCTTTCTATCATATCGAGAGTTATTTAAATGAAGCTAAGTTTAATACTACTAGTGGCGAATTCATTGCACAGAAAGATTGGGGTAAATCAAATGTTGTGGCATTGAATTATCGCTTGAATCCGGAAGATGCAAATGTTGACGGAAAAACTGTATTCGGCTTTATCGATCGTAAAGTGAAAACCCGTGCAGTTGGTGACAAGAAAGTGTTGCTGAATGTTGACGAGACGAAGGTGGCGGATGGTGTTGTAACTATCGGAACAACAATTAATCCGAATGCATTGGCTCAAAATGCTGAATATAACATTGCTGCTTTACAGGCATGGTATGGTCAAAAACCAATGACATCTGATTATGTATATGCTACATCTAGCGAGATTGACTTGGTACTTGCTGATAGCGTAAAAACTAAGGAAGGTGACGATGCTGCTATTACTTTCTATGAGCGTACAAAATCTATCAATAAAGATGGTGAATCAGATGATTTCATCAAACAGTTTGTTGCATTGGACGCTGCTGCAAACGCTACATTTAAATATGATGCTACTATTAATTTGAAAGATTATGTAGGATTGTATTCTAATGATAAAGATAATTGGTTGGCAGCATTGGGATTCAAAGGCATGAGTTATGAATTCTCAATACCTGAGAACTATTTGGCTGAAGATGACGAAAAGACAAATCAACAATGGTTTATCGTAAAAGAAGGAGAAAACATTGCCGGTAACGGTGTTATTAAAGTTAATCCTGAAGTGAAAAACGGAACTCCGGCTATCGGACGTACTCCTGTTGTTAGAGTAGACGCTTTCTTAACTAGCAATGCAGGTGAAAAGAAACTCGTAGCTTCATCTTATATCAAATTGGAGATTACAGAAACATCTCAGGCTCCGGACGAAAAACCTGATTATGGAATTATTGATATGTCTGCTGATAAAGCAGCTGATTATCATAAGTTAGAAGGTGGTGAAAAAGCATTCACTAATGACTATAATCTTGATAATGTCAGCATGGACTATCAGGCTATCAACAATAAGATTTACGGTACTGCAAAATTGACTTCTACTACATTCTGGAATTATTATGGTGGTGATGATCATAAATATAATGTATTGGTTACTGTAACTGACAAAAATGGTCAGGAACTGACTATTATTGATCAAGAGGCAGAACAGAGTACAGATGTAGTGATAAATGATGAATCAGGTCTTCTTCTGAATATTAAATTGAACGATGATGCAACTAAGACATCTGCTATCAAAGTGGGTATCAATAATCTGATCAAGACTCAGAATACTTACAAAAACGTAGACGGTAAGGGTGCTAAATACTCAGTTAAGATTATTATTCCTTCTAATGATACATCTCATGGTGATATTGTACTTCAACAAGTATTCTATGTGAAGGAAGAATGTGTTGCTTATACTTATAATCCTTTGTATTATAACGAGACATATAAGTCTCTTGCTGATGGAAAGACTTATAAGGATTGTATTGTAGTCAAAGGACAGGAAAACTCCGGTTGGGAAATGTCTTCTGTAGTGAGCGAGCATTTTGAAAATAATGAAGCAGGTGAGAATATCTTCACATACTATAATAAAGTTAATAATGTAAAAGCACTTCAGTTCCAATGGGCTTCTGGTGTAACAGGTGTATCTCCGTCTCCTCTGGCTTCATTCTCAACAGATCAGACAGTTAAGTTGACTGAGCCGATGACCGAACGTGATGATGTTAAGAACATGACTTATCAGGTAACTTTGGAAAATGGTGAAACATGTGATTTTGCATATAACATCGTATTCATTAATCCGTTTGTTGCTACAAAAGCTACCGGCATAAAGATCTTTGGTAATGGAATTGGTGTAAACACCGGAGCCACTATGCCTGAAGTTCTTGTGAAGGATAACGAAGGAAGCGCTATTTACTCTTATAGCTCTACTGCTACTACATTAGTGTTGAGTGATAAAGCTACAAATACTTATAAACTGAATGCTGACATGGTAAGTGTTGAATATGCTTTCGTTGAAGAAGGTGATTGGGCTATACTTGACAAGAATATGTCTGCAAATTCAGAGTTAAAGGTTAATGCTACTACAGGTGTAGTTACTTGGAAAAACGAAGGTTCTACTTTGACTAGAGATTACAACCTTACGGTAATTGCAACTGTGACATTCAAAGATTTGTCAGTTGTAAAATGTGAGATTCCTGTAACATTGACAGAAAAAGCAATTAAATAACAAAGTCATGATTCTCTTATAAAGAAACTTGATTTGTAGATAAATTACGGAGGACGTTCCAGTAAACAAACGGGGCGTCCTCTGTTTTGAGTTGAATTATATAATAAATATGAAGATTAAATATCACATTCTGTTGGTTCTATTCCTGACGTACGTTAATGTTGCCTTTGCTTGGCAGTCTGGTTACACAAAAGAACAGTTTTCCGAAAAAGAGGAAGGAAAAACTGAGTTCAATCCACATTGGTTTCTGTCTCTGCAAGGAGGAGGTGCCTATACTTTAGGTGAAGCGATTTTCGGAGATTTGGTATCTCCGTCCGTAGCGGTAGCTTTGGGATATAAGTTTACTCCGTTGTTTGCAGTTCGGGCAGAAGCAAGTGGCTGGCAGGCTAAAGGAGGTTGGGTAAATCCGGCAATTACTTATAAATATAAATATTTGCAGGGTGGCCTAGATGCTATGTTTGATCTAAGTAACTTGTGTTATGGTTTCCATTCAAAACGTATATTCAATGCATATCTTTTTCTGGGTATAGGCTTGAATGGCGCTTTTGACAATGATGAGGCTGTAGCTTTGAACGCAAGCGGGTACAATTTGCAACGTTTGTGGACAGGTAAGAAACTGTATGCTTCAGGACGTATCGGGCTGGGGACAAATCTTCGTCTGAATGATCATGTGGCTATCAACTTTGAGTTGAATACAAATATGTTGTCTGACAAGTTTAACTCTAAGAAAGGTGTGAATGCTGATTGGCAATTCAATGGATTGGTTGGGCTCTCTTTCACATTAGGAAAAAGCTCCAGGAAGGTGGCTCCTGTTTCTTATGAACCCGAACAACCTGTTTCTGTTACGACAGTGGAGCAGCGTCCTGAACCGATTCCGGTAGTGGAGCAATCGAAGCCGAAGGAAGACAAAATAGTTGTAGAACCTATGAAGCAGAATATTTTCTTCGCTTTGAACTCTGCTCGTATTCAGGATGAGCAACAGCAAAAAATTAGCTCTTTGGTTGAGTATCTGGAGAAAAATCCTGCGGCAAAGATTTGCATAACAGGTTATGCAGATGTAAATACAGGTAATGCAACAATAAACTTTAAGTTGTCCGAGGCTCGTGCCAAGAATGTTGCTGAAGCATTGAAATCTAAAGGCATTGCGGCAGACAGAATAAAAGTTGACTTCAAAGGAGATACAGTACAACCTTATTCTACTCCGAAAGAAAATCGTGTAAGTATTTGTATTACAGAATGAAATACTATAAAAGGAAACAGCTGAATGGAGATGCTTGTGAAAGTGTACCATTCAAATCACTGTTCCTTGGAAGGGATGCCTCCCTTATTTCCCACGGACATCCCTTTATAGCTCTTAAGGCATCTCACTTATTACGCTAGAAGCAATTTGCTAGTCCCTTTTTCCCTATAGATAAGGAGATGTTTTAAGAATACAAAGAGCCCAGGCTTGTGAAAGTCCGGGCTTTTCGATATTCATCTATCAGGCTTAATCAGCAGAAAGTCTTTATCATACAATCCCACAAGTAAACTTTCTCCTTTGGCGTTCACTTTCAGGCCTCCGTATGTTGCCTTTTGATAAAGGGTGTCTTGACCTTCTTCAAAGAAGAAAGATTCGGCACCAAGAAATAAACGATCATTTACAATTTTATAGTTGATGATCAGTTCGTTATCGTTCAAAGGTTCCAATGCATCCTTAAGTCGGACAATACGGGCTACCCGGTTACTGTCGATATTTAATACGGCATATCCATGTGTAGCTACTTGTGTATCGCCGAGTAAGTCCGATGTAGCTTCTCTATAACGGAGGCTCATGTAATCACCTTGCATAAGTGAACGAGGGTCGACGGGAGCCAGTTCAAACAATACGAGTTGACCGTCTCTCAGTGTTTGTTCTTTCTGGTAAATGGACCAGTTGAGGTATCCTAACAAAAGTAACAGGTTAGTGATAATCAGTATCCGACTCTGTTTTTTCATGTTTCGTTCTTTTTTGAGTGAAATAATACCAAGCGATCATGAATATGATTCCTGTGAAGAAAAGCGTGATTGACTTCACAAGCAGGCTTAGGTTCAAATCATAGTAGTATTTGGAAACGGCATAGATAAAGAGTAGGAGTGCGGCGGCACATTCTGCTTTATAGCCATAATGAAAACATATCAGTATCAGTAAGAGACTACCCGACAGATATGGGGCGAACATTGTCGGCAGGCAGATAAGGATACAGAGAATGCATATTCCGATCTGACTTACCGGGTTCGTTACTTCCATTACCGGCATGATACGTTGAATAATAAGAAGAATCCCGATCCAGATAAAGATAGATAGTAACCAATAGGGTGCGGGTATTCCATAATTAACAGACAATCCGGCTAATAAGCAGATACAGGAAACGAATAAGCCGGAATGGAAAGGTGTGTATTTGGAAACTAAGTTTTCCTTTAATCCGGTCAGGATATTCCTTTCGTATAGATTGGTGAACAGGAAAACTGCTAAAACCGGGACTACTGCTATTTGCAAAAGTTGTATTGACGAAGATAAATAAGCTAACTCTCCAAGAAAAGAAATAATAAATAGAATGACAGAAAGGAAAGGTAAGATGAAACCTTTCGATAAGAAGAAAGTGAAAATGCCGGTTATCGCAAGTGCAATAAAGAGAGCATTTGTACTTTTGTTTAGTCCATAAGCAATCAGTGCACATCCGGCGATGTACAGAGTGATATTCATTGCATCCAGAAAAGGAACTGTGAGCCGGCGACTTATTGTCAGGGTAGTAATGATGAATAAACATCCGATTATCAGACTGGATGTTTCAGTGCGGATAATCGAGGCAACTACCAGAAATCCCAAAAAGAAGATAGTAGTCAGGATTCCTCCGATAATTGACACTACTTGGATTGTCAGGTTATTCTTCTGTGCCATACCATTGCCTTTTTAGGTGGAGAATAGAATATATAATCAAGGTCGTTCCTGTGATAACGATAATTCCTGCAAAGAGAAATAGATTGACATTTCTGAGATTACTGTGTGATATAAAGGTAGTCAGCAGGATCATTAGAGTTGCAAAAGGAATGGTAGCGAGATAATACAGATTCTTTTGTTTCCGACCGAACCACAATCCTACCGAAAACAAAAGAATGGTACTTGCTAATGGGACGGATAGAATGGTATTATCTTCACAGATAGCTGCCATTGTAAGATAACTGGTATGTATAATTGTAGCCAACGACAGGAGGCTGATCAGCCAATGGTTTCGTTTATTCAACTGCCCTTTTATGTTCATTCGCTCCGCAACGATCGTTGATGTGGCGCATATCCAGGTTACTGCGCTGGTGAGCAAAGCGCTGGTCCACGAATGACCGGGTACTATTTGTATTACATACAGCCATATTGTTATACTGAGTAGTCCGATAAATGTCAGCCACAACGGGGCGAAACGGATAGCTACTGCCCAAAGAAAGGTAAAAAGTGTCCACCCGAGGAATAGGTGGTATGCATCGGCTCCGGTCTGATAGATTTGCCCGAATACGGCAAAAAGCGTACCTGTCAGAAAGGTTGCTCCGGTAAGGAGAACCTGTTTGACGAGCGTACTCCACCGGGTGAATACGGCGAGCAGGACAGAGGTTGCCAGTAAAACTTCTACCATTCCCAGTTTGGCGAATTTGGGGAGTTCATCCCAATTGTAGGCAAAGAAGAAGATAATGCCTGCTACTGTAAAACCAATGCCTGCCGCTAACAAGAAAATGGAAAGAAATTGATTCCATTGTCTTTTATTCGCATAGAGAGCTTGCCGGGGCAAAGGTGAAAAGTCTGACTTTTCCATGTGCTTTATACTTTTTGATGATTACAAACATAAGAAAATAAAATGATAATCACCTTATCCGATAATCTAAAATACCTCCCGTATATGTTTATAGTTAGAATTGATTGTGTCAATAACTTCTTGCGAACGCCCGTTGATTAATAACTTATACATCGACTGGGCAAAGCCTACCATTTGTCCGAACTCAATTTGGGGAGGCATGGCGAGTGCGTTCGGGTCGGTCATAATATTAACAAGTACCGGACCGTCCATTTCAAAGGCATTGTATAGGGTCGTTAATACCTCCTCCGGGTCACTGACATTGAAACCTGTTATTCCCATCGCTTCCGCTACTTGAGCGAAGTCGGGATTCAACATATTTGTCTGCCAGTCCGGTAGCCCGTCAACTTCCATTTCCAGTTTCACCATTCCCAGCGAACGATTGTTGAATACGATAATTTTAATCGGCAGTTTGTACTGAACCACCGTTGCCAGATCTCCTAAAGTCATAGACAAACCTCCGTCACCGCATAATGCGACTACCTGGCGTTCGGGGTAAGCCAAGGCAGCACCAATAGCCTGCGGCAAAGCATTTGCCATAGAACCGTGATTGAAAGAACCCAGCATGTGGCGATTACCTGTCGCTTGCAGATACCGCGCTCCCCATACGCAAGTCATCCCCGTATCTACTGTAAATACAGCGTCATCTGAAGAAAGTTTGTCAATCTCCGACATCACGTATTCGGGATGAATCTTATTCACTTCTCCTTTATCTTTCGTGTAGGCAGCTAAATCTTTCTTTACCTCTTCGTATCTTTTGAGCTGTTTCAACAGGAAAGTATCATCTGTTTTCGGGGTCAGCATACGTAATAATGCCTGAATAGTCATTTTCACATCTCCACAAAGTCCGATGTCTACTTTGGCGCGGCGTCCCAGGCGTTCGGGCTTTATATCTATCTGGGCTATTTTGATATCATCGGGCAGGAAAGCAGAGTAAGGAAAATCCGTGCCGAGCATGAGAAGTACTTCCGCTTCGTGCATACTGTAATATCCTGAAGGCATTCCCAATAATCCGGTCATTCCTACCTCGTACGGATTTTCGTATTGCACTTCCATTTTTCCTTTAAAAGTATATGCTACCGGGGCATTCAGTTTCTCGGAAAGGGCAATCACTTCTTCGTGCGCCCCACGGCAACCGATGCCACAGAATAAGGTGATACGTTCATGACTGTTCAATAAATCGGCCAACAGTATAAGGTCCTCTTCCGAAGGACAGACTTCCGGCCGGGTGAAATAGTTCCGGACTGACGAATCGACAGAAACGGCCGATGCCTTTGCCAGATCTCCCGGTAAGCCGACTACGGCTACTCCTTTACGAGTAATAGCTGTCTGAATGGCCGACTGGAGCATACGCGGAAATTGCTTGGGAGTAGTGGCTACTTCATTATAATAACTGCAATCATTGAAAAGCTTGATTGTATTGGTCTCCTGAAAATATTCAGTACCGAATTCTCTGCTTGGGATAGTGGAGGCAATAGCTATCACCGGTGCACCCGACCGTTGTGCGTCATACAAACCGTTGATAAGATGCACGTGTCCCGGACCGCTGCTACCGGCACAACATCCCGGACGTCCTGTCAGTTGCGCTTCTGCTGCGGCGGCATACGCTCCCGTTTCTTCGTGCCGCACGTGTATCCATTTTATTTTATTATTCTTCCTGACAGCTTCGTTTACTTCATTCAGACTATCGCCTGTCACGGCGTAAATACGTTCCACTCCCGATTCTGCCAGAGTGTCTATTAGTTGTTCTGCTATTTTCTTTGCCATATCTGTAATAGGTTTAGGATTGATTCTCTGATAATAACAGATGTCTGCAAAGAAAAGTTCTATTTTAACATACGCTAATACCGGTATTGTGTCGGTACACATCGCGGCTTTTATGTTAAAAATAAATTAGTAACAGGTTTTTGGTAAAGTAGCATAAACAAATGTAATGTCCTTTTGTTATCTTTCTAGGTAAAATCTTAACCTAATGTTTTAAACCTCTAAATAACTCTAGAAAAATGGACAGAAATGAAATCGGTTTGAATGCCGGTAAAGTTTGGCAGCTGCTTAGCAATAATGAGAAATGGGGCTACGGAACTCTGAAAAGGAAATCCGGGCTGAAAGATAAAGAGCTGGGTGCCGCTTTAGGCTGGTTATCAAGAGAGAATAAGATAGAGTTTGACCAATGTGATGAAGAACTCTATGTATATCTCTGTGTAAATGTTTACATCGGCTAAAGGAGTTTGGTACTTGCTGAAAACAAAGAAATTCCCGGAGTGGTAACGTGTAGTTAGTGCGTCGGGGATTTTTGTTTTTAGATATATCTTCGTGCTACTTGATTTTTGAAAATAAATCTGTTACTTTGCCATCCAATTTAAAATGTAAGGAAACAATGAGAAGTTTTGCCTCTGATAATAATTCCGGTGTGCATCCGTTGGTAATGGCAGCGTTGAACCGGGCAAACACAGACCATGCATTAGGCTATGGAGACGATAAATGGACGGAAGAAGCCGTTGCAAAAATAAAAGAGACTTTTACACAAGACTGTGTGCCGTTGTTTGTATTCAACGGAACGGGTAGCAATGTGGTGGCGTTGCAGTTAATGACGCGTCCGTATCATTCTATTTTCTGTGCCGAAACAGCCCATATTTATGTTGACGAATGCGGCTCTCCCGTGAAGATGACAGGTTGTCAGATTCGTCCGATTGCTACTCCCGATGGTAAACTGACTCCCGAGCTGATGCGACCTTACTTGCATGGTTTCGGTGACCAGCATCATTCTCAACCGAGAGCCCTCTACATCTCCCAATGTACGGAAATGGGAACTATCTATACGCCCGAGGAACTGAAACGTCTGACGGACTTTGCTCATTTGAACGGTATGTATGTCCACATGGACGGAGCTAGAATTGCCAATGCCTGTGCCGCCCTCCGGCTTTCTTTTAAGGCGCTGACTGTGGATTGCGGAGTGGATGTCCTTAGTTTCGGCGGAACGAAGAACGGACTGATGATGGGGGAGTGTGTTATTGTATTCAATAAGGACTTGCAGAAAGAAGCCCGTTTTGTCCGTAAGCAGTCTGCCCAACTGGCTTCGAAGATGCGCTATCTCTCTTGCCAGTTCACCGCTTATCTGACGGATGAACTTTGGTTGAAGAATGCCACGCATGCCAACGTAATGGCAGCTAAGCTTTACAAAGAGTTAAAGAAACTCCCGGAAGTAACTTTTACTCAAAAGGTAGAAAGTAACCAGTTGTTCCTTACAATGCCCCGTCCTATTATTGATAGAATGTTGGAATCTTATTTCTTTTATTTTTGGAATGAAGATAAGGATGAAATTCGTCTAGTAACTTCTTTTGATACAACGGAAGAAGATGTTGATGAATTCATTCGACTTTTAAAACGTTAAAAGGGAAAAAGGGGACAACAAAAGCCCACATAACGCTGTTGTAATAAGAAGTTTGAAACTAACTTTGTCTCTAGAGTTTTCAACTTCTTATTATATATGAATACTAGACAGAACAAGCTAATCTTATTCGCACTATTATTATTGACACAAACCTTTATTAGTGCGCAGACGCATTCTACTAAAATAGAACTGCCGGAAGACTCTATATCTGTTGCGGCCGTTAACGATTCTGTTCCGGCAAAGCGCAGCTTCTTCAAGAAATTCCTTGACTACTTCAATGACGCCAACAAGGAGAAAAAGAATAAAAAGTTTGATTTCAGTGTGATAGGTGGTCCTCACTACTCTAGTGATACCAAGTTTGGGCTCGGGCTGGTGGCGGCAGGCTTGTATCGTACCGATTCTGCTGATACGATTCTTCCTCCCTCAAATGTTTCTCTTTATGGAGATGTGTCGACTGTCGGCTTCTATTTGTTGGGAGTTCGTGGAAATCATTTGTTTCCGCAGGATAAATATCGGTTGAATTATAACCTTTATTTTTATTCTTTCCCCAGCCTTTATTGGGGGAGAGGATACGACAATGGGGCAAACTCCGATAACGAAAGTGACTATAAACGTTTTCAGGCACAGGTAAAAGTCGATTTTATGTTCCGAATGGCAAAGAACTTTTATATCGGTCCAATGGCCGTATTCGACTATATTGACGGACGGGATTTAGAAAAACCGGAGCTTTGGGAAGGAATGGCGGCACGGACAACGAATACGAGTCTCGGCCTTTCCCTTCTTTATGATTCACGTGATTTCCTGACCAATGCTTATCGTGGATATTATCTGAGGATAGACCAACGGTTCAGCCCCGCCTTCTTTGGTAATAAATATGCTTTCAGCAGTACGGAACTGACCACCAGTTATTATCACCCTATATGGAAGGGAGGGATATTGGCCGGACAGTTTCACACTCTGCTGACTTATGGAGATACCCCTTGGGGATTAATGGCAACATTGGGAAGTTCTTATTCGATGCGCGGATATTATGAAGGACGTTATCGTGACAAGTGTGCTATGGATGCACAAATAGAACTTCGCCAGCATGTCTGGAAGCGAAATGGGGTAGCTGTATGGGCAGGGGCAGGAACAATCTTCCCGGAATTTTCTGCGTTTACTCCGAAACATATTCTTCCTAATTATGGTTTTGGTTATCGTTGGGAATTTAAAAAGAGAGTAAATGTACGTTTGGATTTAGGTTTTGGTAAACACCAGACCGGATTTATTTTTAATATAAATGAAGCTTTTTAAGAACATAAAGAAATGGTTGGAGGATCAGGAACATCTGTTTTACTTGTTTCTGTTCATCCTGATTGTACCTAATATTGTGCTCTGTTTTACGGAGCCGCTGTCGTTTATAGCAAAGGTCTGCAATGTCCTGTTACCTTTTGGATGTTATTACCTGCTAATGACACTATCGAGAAATTGCGGTAAAATGCTTTGGATTTTGTTCCTGTTTCTCTTTTTCGGAGCGTTCCAGATTGTGTTGCTCTATCTGTTCGGGCAGTCCATTATTGCTGTCGATATGTTTCTGAACCTGGTGACCACCAATTCGAGCGAAGCTATGGAACTGCTTGGCAATCTGACGCCTGCCATTGTCGTTGTGGTGATACTGTATATACCGGCTTTGGTGTTGGCTACCATTTCAATCGTCCGAAAACGAATGTTATCGGCAGCGTTTATCCGCAGAGAACGTAAAAGGGCTTTCGTCGTCTTCGGAGTCTCCCTTCTCAGCCTTGCCGGGGCATACGTACAGGATCCCGGCTATGAACTGAAATCGGACTTATACCCTTTGAATGTCTGTTATAACGTAGGGCTTGCTTTTCAGCGGACTGCCTTGACGCAGAACTATCACCACACTTCCAAAGACTTTACCTTCCATGCCCAAGCTACGCATCCGGAGGAGAAACAAGAGGTGTACGTGATGGTAGTGGGCGAAACCTCCCGTGCATTAAACTGGCAACTGTATGGTTATGAACGGGAAACGAATCCGTTGCTTGTCCAGCAGTCGGGATTGGTTGCTTTCCCGAAAGTGCTGACAGAATCGAATACCACGCATAAAAGTGTGCCTATGTTATTGTCTGACGTTACTGCTTGCAGTTATGACTCTATTTACCATCGGAAAGGAATCATTACTGCCTTTAAAGAAGCGGGCTTCCGGACAGTTTTTTTCTCTAACCAACGTTTTAATCATTCTTTCATCGACTTTTTCGGAAGGGAAGCCGATACCTTTGATTTTATAAAAGAGGATTCGTTGGATTTTTCCTATAATCCTTCTGACAATGAACTCTTGAAATTGGTAGAGCAGGAATTGGCCAAAGGTGCAAAAAAACAATTTATCGTCCTTCACACCTATGGTTCTCATTTCAACTATCGGGAACGTTATCCGTCGGGAGACGCTTTCTTTACACCGGACTATCCGGTTGAGGCGGAAAGGAAATTTCGGGATAATCTGGTAAATGCATACGATAACTCTGTCCGTTACACGGACAGCTTATTGGCACGCCTTATCGGTATGTTGGAGAATCAAGGTACAGATGCAGCCTTGATTTATACATCCGATCACGGAGAAGATATTTTTGACGACCCCCGTCATCTTTTCCTTCATGCCTCACCTGTACCGTCCTATTATCAGCTTCATATTCCGTTTCTTATCTGGATGTCCGACAGTTATCGGGAAACCTATCCCGAACACTGGGAAGCTGTGACGGCTAATAAAGAAAAGAATATTTCCTCCAGCAGTTCCTTCTTTCCGACGATGCTGGACTTGGGAGGAATAAAAACTCCTTACCGGGATGATTCGCAATCTGTGGCAACCCCTCTTTATAAAATGAGGCCGAGAGTCTATCTGAACGACCATAACGAACCTCGTCCGTTGGATGATTTAGGGATGAAGAAACAGGACTTCTATATGTTGGAAAAACAGGAAATCAACACCTAAACTTAATACTTGCTAAAATTTTCATCCAAAAGACAGATTGGCGTGTTATTTGCAATATGATGTATGAACGATTAAATTCATAAAACATGGCCTATATAGATTATTACAAGATTCTTGGAGTTGACAAGAGTGCTTCACAAGATGATATCAAAAAGGCTTTTCGTAAGTTGGCCCGGAAGTATCATCCTGACTTGAATCCTAACGACCCTAGTGCAAAGGATAAGTTTCAGGAAATCAATGAAGCCAATGAGGTACTGAGTGACCCTGAGAAACGTAAAAAGTATGATGAGTACGGAGAACATTGGAAGCATGCTGATGAATTCGAAGCACAGAAACGAGCGCAGCAACAGGCCGGAGGCTTTGGTGGTGCGGGCGGCTTTGGCGGATTCGGTGGCGGAGGACAAGGTTTTTCCGATGGTAACGGAACATATTGGTATAGCTCCGATGGAGAAGGCTTTTCCGGAGGTAACGCCAGTGGCTTCTCTGACTTCTTCGAGTCGATGTTCGGCCACAGGGGAGGCAAGGGACAAGGTGCTGCGGGATTCCGTGGACAGGACTTTAATGCGGAGCTTCATCTGTCGCTTCGTGATGCTGCTCAGACGCATAAACAGATATTGACCGTCAACGGTAAACAGGTACGTATCACTATTCCTGCCGGTGTAGCCGACGGTCAGGTGATTAAGCTGAAGGGCTACGGAGCCGAAGGTATCAACGGGGGACCTGCAGGCGACTTGTACATTACATTTGTCATTGCCGAAGATCCTGTTTTCAAACGCTTGGGCGACGACCTGTATGTTGATGTGGAAATAGATCTCTACACTGCCGTATTGGGAGGTGAGAAGATAGTCGACACTTTGGACAGTAAAGTGAAACTGAAGATAAAGCCGGAAACACAGAACGGTACGAAAGTACGCTTGAAAGGAAAAGGATTCCCGGTTTATAAGAAGGAAGGACAATTCGGTGACCTGATTGTGACCTATTCCGTTAAGATTCCTACGAATTTGACGGATGCACAGAAGGAATTGTTCCGTCAATTACAGAGTATGAACTAAAATGAATGAGTACCATGCAGACCGAATTAATTATTGTCAGTGAATACTGTCACAAATGTCATATTGAGCCTTCATTCATTGAATTGTTGGAAGAAGGCGGTTTAATTAACGTGCACACTGAAGGTAGTGAACATTATCTGCTCGTGTCCGAACTTCCGGACGTGGAACGTTATAGCAGGATGTATTATGACTTGTCCATTAATATGGAAGGCATTGACGCCATTCATCACTTGTTGGAAAGAATGGAGGAGATGAAACGCGAAATGGACTCACTCCGTAAGCAGCTTACGCTATACCGCAAACGGGAAATAGAAGATACTGACCGGTAGAAAAATAGAGCTTCTGTTTGTACTAAACAGAGGCTTCATTTATAGTAAACAGAGGCTCTGATTCACTCAATCAGAGCCTCTGTTTTAATAAGACTGTTCCGGGAGAATATGACTATCGGAGATATGTACAGATTTCTTCCAGATAGTGCGCATCAATATCATCGAAACTATCCAATGAATCACTGTCAATATCCAGCACTCCGATCACGTTCCCTTCTTTCATCATCGGTACAACTATTTCCGATTTGGAATCGGAACTGCATGCAATGTGGCCGGGAAATTGTTCTACATCAGGAACAATCAGCGTATGTGCTTCTTTCCAGGCCGTGCCGCAAACTCCTCTGCCAAAACGGATACGAGTGCAGGCGATAGACCCTTGAAACGGACCTAGCACAAGCTCATCGCCTTTCACCAGATAAAAGCCTACCCAGAAGAAATTGAAAGTCTGCTTTAATGCGGCGGAAAGATTCGCAAGATTGGCTATGAAATCCGTTTCCGTACTTATTAATGCGTATAACTGCGGGAGTAGTTCACGATACTTTTCCTCCTTGCTTCCCGCGTTGATTGATAAATTTTCTGCCATATCGGTTGTTACTTGATTTGATTTAATATACTTGGATCTTTTATCTTGTCGTCTTCTGCAAAGAAGATAATCTTCGTCAGTATTTCAGCCGTTTTCGGGTCCTCATCCACAAATGGCAGGAACAAGCGTCCGCGGTTTTGTGAATGTACCGGGAGAACGGCAATCTGTGCGCCTCCTTCCTGATGAATCACACCGCTTCCCAAGTGAATGTTGTACTTGCCCAGCTTGCCCTCGATACGGACAAAGTTGCCTTCCACCTTCACATTGTTGAAATGGAACAACGGCATTGTCAGTTCCACCAATACGCTACGCATTTCGATCGTAGAGTGACTGGTTTCCGGATCTACACTTCCGGCGTGCGCCACGCTTACGGCAAGGTCTACATCCCTCATTACTTCGGAGAACACAACGGGAGGAATCTCCGAAATCTTCATGGGCTTATAATCCTTTCGGTTGTAGAAACAAACATATTCCAACGTAGGAGCTTCGATGTCGGCAGGCGAGAACCAATCGGCCATTGCGTAAATATTGGCAATGATATTCTCTTTGTAATAGATCTTTTGAAGTCCGTCCTCATAGTCGGCTACCCAACGACGTCCCTTCAGTACGGCAATTGTTTTCTGCGGTTGAATCTGGTTGCCGGCGTAGCGGCGGGATTGTGTTGCTTCCGCCTCTTCGGAAGTAGGAACGTAGAGCTCGCGGAACACCTGTTTGAAAGGTTGGCGGATTGCTTTATCGAACAGGAATTTCTGATATGCGTGCCAGTTGCCGCTTGCATACAAGTCGGTGGGGTGGGCGATGCGTAACTCGTCTTTCGCTTTTAACGGGAGGCAGACGGCGTTTGCCGTCACCAGCAATCCGTCAGTGTAGAAACCTGTTTGTCCGTTACAGATAAAGACCAGATGTTTCAGCAACGGCCATATAACGGGATTTTGCATCAGCTTGCGCAACTCGCTTTCTTCAAAACGGGTACAGTCTTCCATTGCTTGCTCCAGCATAATGCGCGAACGGGTATACTGGTCTTTCAGCTTCTTATGCACCGCTTTCAGTTCTTCTACATACGGATGTTTTTTCAGTTTGGCGGGCATACTGTTGAGCTCTTTGCCCGCTTTGATCTGCTTGATCTCTGGCTTGCCTTCTTCGCTGACTTGCACGTATACTTCCACACCGTCTATCTCTTTGGGAGTCAGGTAAGGGAGCAGTTCTTTAATCAGCTCCGTTTCCATGCTCCATGTCAGGCGGGTGACGTCTCCGTAGCCGGAATTACGTGCAAGGTTTTGCAGTGCGATGCTGACGGCTTTCTTTTCGCTTTCCTGTCTTTGTGCACCGAATTCCTTGCTTTCTTTCAAGAACTTTTGCAGGTATTGGTAACGTTCCAGCAATTCCTTGTCTGCTTTGCGTCCCAATGGGATCAGTCCGTAACTCATCAACAAATCCTTGTTCCGTTTGGCAATGATTTCCTTCTTTACATCTGCCGCCTTTACCGTGCCGCTGGTTGCATCGGCAAACTTGCGGGCACGGGTGTGGCTGTTGCTGCATGAAATATATTTGGCGGCATTGTAGACTACTTCAAAGCGTTGTTTGCCGATAGTCTTGAATGCATCTTTGAACCAGTCAATATCAAATGCGCCTTCCCGGAGGTCTTCCACATCAATCGGGGTATAGCGGGCGATAATCGCTTTCTTTTTGTCATCGCAGGTCTCATTGGTATGGGCATGGAAATAATAAGCTGCGCTTGTCAGTCCCTTCCAATTGATCGCCTTCTCGGTAAGTTCTATCCATTGCGGGGCGAACATGGCAGCTTCTACCAGTCGTTCATTGCTGATTTCAGCCTGTTTTGCAAGCTTTTTCAGTTGGGCACTGGTGTCTGTCGGCAGTGGATAGCAGGCGTGGAGCAGGCTGCTCAATACTCCGCGTTTCGTATTGTTCCAGTTATAGCTGTCGCGAATGAAGGTATCTTTGCCGAATGCCTGCAGGATGCCGATGAACGTTTTGGCTCCGTAGACATAAGACAATTCTTCGGCAAGACTGGTTACCTGCGTTTCGGAATCTCCCCGTTTCAATTCTATTTCCAGAATCCTGTCGACCACCTTTTGTGCCAGTGAACGGAACAGAGAGAAGTCGATTCCTTTGATATCGGCATACCTTTCTTTCTCTTTACTGAAACGGAAATTGTCATTCAATACTTTTGTGATAGCCTCTACGCGGCTGGGGGAGTTGACACGTCCCATCATTTCCCGGTAAACTTCTTCGGCCGGAATTAATCCCAGCATCCATGCTCGGGCGAAGTCCGTAGCCTGGAGGTAAGAGTCCGTTTCTTCCAGTTCGGGTGTATGCTCCATGTAATTGGTGAGCTTGTAGAGCTGGTAGCGTACGGTGAAGTAGCGGACGAACAGATCATCGCTGATCGGCTTTTGAGGTATTTCGAGCCAGAAGTTCACAAACTTGTTGTTGTGTATCGGGTAAACGATTTGTTTCTTTCCGTATTCCATTTTATCCCTGAGCCATGCGTGCTTGTTGGTATATTGACGGAAAATGTTTTCTGTATTCAGCAATGGCAATAATTGGAGAAGCATATTGACGGATAACTGTTGATAGGCAGCTTCATCCCTGTATTCATGAGCCAGTGCTTCGATGATATCGTTAATCTGATCGTAATATGTCAGCTTGCGGAGTTCTTTTTGCAGCCCGCGATAGACGACACCTGTATACATCCGGTTGATAAGCGGATCGAAGCTATTGGCCGATTTCTGGTCTGCTTTTCTGTCTTCCTCATCTTCCTCGTCATAATCGTCTTCATCCTGGGGAGTTCCTGTCGATGCAAGCATGAAGCTCATCATCAGTAATTTGTCATAACTGCCTATCTCTTCTTCATAGAAGGCTTTCCAAAGTTCCGGACGTCCGAGTCCGCTCAATCCTCCGTAGTTACTCCAGTTTATCAAGACACTATTGCCTATCAGGCACGCTTCCCCGTAGCTATTCTTAAACTCCGCGTTCTTATATGTTTCAATGTATTTATTCAGCTTCTTGAAGATGAGCTTTGCCCTTCCGAAGCAGATAAGTTCAAATGTTTTTCTCACATTGAATCCTTTGTCCGGAGTGATTTCCGGCAGGTTGACTTCCAGGGCAGGGTCGTACAGTCCGAAACCGTTCTCTTTCGTGTAGTGCTGTGTGACTGTCTTTTCCGTTCCGTCGCCAATCAGAGACTCTATCAATACCTTTTCCTTGGCGTTCGGTTTTCGGATTTCTTTGACAACAGGAAGAAGTTCCTGATAGATATCCTGTAGAAATTCTGTATTATGGATAGTCTTCATCATATCCAGACCGGCCAGACGGCGTTCCAATACCTTATCTGTCAGTAAGCGGCGGATACTGTCTGCCAGTTGTTCTTTCGGCTGTTTCATCAGCAGATTGATAGCGTTAATACGCATCTCGCTGTATTTGAATCGTAACAATTCCTCTACCTTCAGGTTCTGTTCGGGTGATAAAGTCATATCGGACAATACTTTATAAGCTTCGTCGCGTACATCTACCGAACGGTCACCGAGTGATTGAAGTACGTATTCTTCTTGTAATTGGCTGGTGGGAGGATTCAGTACAATGCCGATATATCCTGCTCTCATATAAGTTTCCAGAGTAGGCAGATAAGCACAGAGATCGTCCCTTAATGCCGAGTCATGCAGCATCCAGGTGATGTATGCCATTTTGAGTACAATGTCCGAACGGGTGAGGAATGCACTTTCCCAGAAGAATATGTACGGAGAGTAAGTCTCTTTGGCAGAGATTGACTGATAGACTTGTTTCAGGTATTCATAGTGGCGGACCGCTTCTTCTTTTGTTTCGAAGTAGTCGATAAGTTGCGGACCTTCTTGATAATTGCCGTACCGGCTGAGATGGATCCCGTTCATATAGAGAGGAAGAATGGATGCAACCACCGAAGGTTCGTTGTGCCATACTTCCAGCGCTTCTTTGCTGATGCGATGGTTCATCCCTGTATATTGCGTGCAACGCAGGAAATAGAGGAGAGTTTCTACCTGATATTTAGCACCTTCTTTGATGATTTGCGGTATAAGTGCCTGAATGTCTTCCGTATTATAGAATCCGATACTCCATAATGCCAGGTAAAGCTTGGTTGTGTCTTTGCTTTGGAGAGCCTCGCGGGCGTCCTCTTGATTATTCAGGAAATGCCGGATGAGTTCTACATATTTATTGGTGATACGGTCACTGCTGTCCTGTTCGCCGATACCTGTACTGACTGCTATGCCGCGTTTCACGGAAGCAAAGCGTTGAAGTCCGTTGTCGTAGATAATGGAAAATAGGTAGAGGTAGCTTTCGGGACAGCCTTCGTCCATTGTCTCTACGATAGCTTGCCGGAGTCCTTCTTGCAGTTTGGCAGCCAACAATAACTTCCCTTCCAGTTCGAGCAACGGACGGTATCCGCTGGCAGCGATAGCTTGAAGGTGTCCCTGATTCAGACGGTTGGCATTGTTTTCGCTGGTCAGCACGTTTTGCAAGTACTCAATGACGGTGGCATTTCCTTCCGCTATTTGGGCAGCCATCCAACTCTGGCAACTCATAGCGTCTTTGATTGTTTCTATTTCTTCCGGTGTTCTTCCTCCGTTGAGTATGGCCTGTTCGTTAAACCCGGTTGCACGTAGTTTCAGAAACTGGGTCAGTGCATCTGTCACATGGTTGAGATGCAGGGTCGGGTCAACCGAACGTTGTGAACGTCGTGAATACCCACAAGTATACGGGCAACGGGCCTTGATTTTCAAGTAAGTATGAAACAGCCCGGCATATTCGTCCCCCAATAAGTAGAGAAGTAGTTTATTTAGTTTTCCGTCAAAAAGATGGGCGACATTCCTGATACTTTCCTCTCGGATGATTTCGGTGATACAAGGCTCCAATTGCTCGCCATACGTCCCGTAACGGGTATCCATGTCAAGATATTGAATGAATACATCGAAGAGAACAGCCGTTTCTTTATCCAGCTTTTTTTTATTCTTTATTAATTTGTCCACATACGGGATGATTCGTTTATTCAAATCTTCATTGTAAATGATTCTCATGATTATCTGTTTTTTTGGGGTTATTATAGATACTTACCATAATCTTCCCGATAGCATAGTCAGTCGGATAAAGGTCAGTGTAGTTTCTTCTTTTAATACAACAGGAGAAGAAAGCCCGCCTGCTTCCGTGTCATCTATAAAGATACGGAAAATTCCGTCCTCATAAGATTGCAGCGCATTGACGATTGCTTCAGTTTCTGCGGCCGGTCTGCCGTTATAGTTTACTTCGAAGCCTACCTTTCCGGAGGCAGCCTTGTCCTCAACTTCTTCCCGAGTGAGATATTGCAATACTTCACTCTGTTGCATGCGATCGTTATATTCGCTTACTTGCCAGCTGACAATACTTGCAATCAACTCCTGCACATTGGTGGGAGGAACAGAAAAGTCGACGGGCAGCTTTTCAATGCAGCACTTTCGCTTTCCCAGTTGTTTTACTTGAATGTATACTCTCATTGTTTACTTTATTTGGTTATTTGAATGCTTGATACAATAGCTTCCAAGTCTGCTTGTGCTTCCTTGTCGTAGACAAGCATTACTATGGAAAAGACTCTTAGTTGATCTTCCTGGAAATAACGTAATGCAATTTGCTGTACGTCATGCCCTGGCTCATCGGGAGCTCCGATATGCAATGGATTCGAGGTCTGTGTCATAGACAGGCCGTTGATCGTTACGTTGCTTTGTTTATAATCCTCCGAAGGCTCTCCATTTGCATTTCTCGGGAGCAGGAGTGTCAGTTCTTTTACGCGTTCAAACTCTTTCCGTGTGTCATAGGTAAGCGCGACGGCAGTTAATTGGTTTCCTCCATTGACGAGCATTAGAAAAGGAGGTTCCGCAGTGGGAGTCAGTCCTCGCGCACCTGTTATCTTATGCCAGTTTGTAGGATATTGGCAACTGAAATTTGTTGTTGCATCATAGAAAGAAAGCCATGTGTCATTGTTGCCGACAGGGGTATAAGGTGGCATTTGCAGGGTGGACGACTTGCTTGGCGTATTCGTTGCAGGCTGGTTGTCATTTTCCTCTTCCAGTTCACCGTTAAGATAAGCTTCCACGATTCCGCTTTCCCATTCCTTACGTATTTCCCGATATGTTGAAGGGATGTTCTGGCAAAGTCCGAGGAAACTGAACAGGAAGATTCCGAAGATCCCCAGTTCCCCTACAATAGAAATAGTTCTTTGTGCATCCTTCTTCTCAAATCTGTAACTGATTACATAAATGATTCCCAAAAGAAAACCACTGAGCAATCCACCGATATGTGCGGCATTATCGATTCCTGCTTTCATGCCATATACCAGATTGTAGCCTACGAAAAGAAGGATACTAATTAATAATGCTTTCCGTTGTGCTCTCGGGATGTGGTGAAAAAGGAGGAAAGCCAGAAAGATGCCGTAAAGTCCGAAGATCGCTCCTGAAGCTCCGGCACTGATTGTTTCGGCGTGCATATAAAGACTGAAGGCTGCCGAACAAACCCCGGTGAGCAGATAGGAGATGAACATACGCCGCGTTCCTATCAGGTCCTCCAACCAAAGTCCGATATACATGAAAGCATACATATTCATCAGCAAGTGGAAAGCGCCGATATGTATGAAGTTGCAGGTTATGGCGCGCCACCAATCTCCGGTAAGGGTTAGCGGTCCAAAATCAGCCCCCCATTTCAGTAAGGCCAGTGTGGAAGGTTCCAGGATTCCCACTCCGAAAGCCACCATTAAGATAAAGATCAGAAGATTAAGGTCCATTAGGATAGGAGTCGCTATAAATCCTTTCCGGGGAATGAAGAAACTGATAAAGGATGATTTCTTTTCTATTTCTTTGAGATATGCTTCTTCTTCCTCGGTCAACGGCCGGTTAAAATCATCTTCCAGTTTTTTGGCTTTTTGCTCTAATTCTTCCGGAGAAAGAGTTGATTTTATTTCTTCCATTGCCTTCTGCAAACTTTGGATGTTTTTTCTGTTCTTGCCATAGTCTACCAGTTGCATGGCAATGCTTTGACTGCGAACAGATATTTCTCCGTCACTTCCTTCCTGAATAGAGACTGTAATTTCCTCTCCATGGGATTTTATACTCATAGGGACATCAAAACGGACACCTTCAAGAGTGAGTTCTTCAATATTCCATTCTAACTTTTGAGAAGCTTCAAGGGCTAAAATCAGAATTTGTGTGTTTGATAAGCCAGCAAATTGTAGTGTGTCCTCATGTAAAGGCCTGAGTCTAAATGCCATATTATTCTCTTTTAATTGTTGTAAATGATTGCCTATTTCCTGACAGACAAATGTATGGAATAATAATGAGAAAAAGTAGAAATAAGTGGGGTATATTTTTATAGATATAGAGAAACTTAATTGGGTGAGACATAGCCGGTTCGAACGAAGGGGAGGGGATATCAAACAGAAAGGGCCGGATTTGTCCGCCCGAATACGTAAAGATTATCATATTCGGGCAGGCAAATCCAGCCCTTGCGTTGTATAATATTCTGTTACTTCTTATAGAAAGCCAAGTCTTCTTTATCGAAGTTGCTGATAAAGTTAGCATGTTTTTCCACTTCTGCTTCCGCATAGTTCAGATATACGTGTGCAGATTTAGAGAACAGTTCGGAAGATCTGCTTGCATCCTGAATCAGCAGGTGAGACATGATGATGTCGGCAGCCATTTCCATTAATCTGCGGGCTGTGAAGTCGAGCAGTTCCTGATCTTGTGCTTCTTTCACTGCGTTGGTACTTGCTTCGAACTTATCTGCCATTTTTTTCAGACGAGACATCAGCGGTTCCATTTCCGGTGAGCAGGGGATAGCTTCGAACTCGCGTATAGTAGCGATGTAAGAGCCATTCGTTACGTAACGGATAGCGGCTACGGTCTGCAACTGAGTTGTACCTTCGTAGATACTGGTGATACGTGCGTCGCGGTAGATGCGTTGGCAAGCATATTCCATCATGAAGCCCGAGCCACCGTGTATCTGTATACAGTCGTAAGCATTCTGGTTGGCATATTCGGAGTTCATACCTTTGGCAAGCGGAGTGAAGCTGTCGGCCAGTTTGGCGTATTTCTTCTGTTCTTGACGTTCTTCCGGAGTCAGTTTACGTTCGCGGGCGATGTCATCCAGTGCTTTGTAGATGTCTACGTAGCGTGCTGTTTGATACAGCAGTGCACGTCCTGCATCCAACTTACCCTTCATGCTGGCAAGCATATCATAAACAGCCGGGAATTCGATAATTGCCTTTCCGAACTGTTTGCGGTCTTTGGCATAAGCCAATCCTTCGTTGTAAGCAGCCTGGCTCAATCCTACCGATTGTGCGGCAATACCCAGACGGGCACCGTTCATCAACGCCATTACATATTTAATCAAGCCAAGCTTACGGTCACCGCAAAGTTCAGCTTTTGCATTCTTGTATACCAGTTCGCAAGTAGGAGAACCGTGGATACCTAGTTTGTTTTCGATACGACGGACATTAACTCCCCCCTGACGCTTGTCATAGATGAACATAGACAAACCGCGACCGTCTCTGGTTCCTTCTTCCGAACGTGCCAGTACGAGGTGGATATCCGCGTCACCGTTAGTAATGAAGCGTTTTACACCGTTCAGCAACCAGCAGCCGTCTTTTTCGCTGTAAGTCGCTTTCAGCATGACCGACTGAAGGTCGGAGCCTGCATCCGGTTCCGTCAAGTCCATAGACATTGTTTCGCCTTGGCAGATGCGAGGGATGAAACGGCTGTGTTGGTCGGCATTACCGAATTCGTATAATGTTTCGATGCAGTCCTGCAATGACCAGATGTTGCCGAAACCGGCATCAGCAGCCGCTACGATTTCTGCACACATGGTGTACGGAGTAATCGGGAAGTTCAGTCCACCGAACTGACGGGGCATGGTCATGCCGTTCAAGCCGGCTTTCACCATGGCGTCGAGGTTCTGTTTCGTACCCGAAGCATATTCTACACGTCCGTTGGCGCAGTGAGGACCTTCTTCGTCAACGCCTTCTGCGTTGGCAGCAATGATTTCTCCTGTGATTTCTCCTGTGATCTCCAGTACTTTGTCGTAAGAGTCTACGGCATCTTCGAAGTCCAGCGGAGCATAATCGAATTCATCTTTATCTCTGTAATTGCGTTCTTTCAGTTCGCAAATACGCTTCATCATCGGATTGTTCAAGTGATACTTGAGTTCCGGTATGTCTGTATAATAATTAGCCATTGTTCCTTACTTACTATTTTGTTTATAATACTTAATCATCTTCGGTACAACTTCTTCAATCGTTCCGTTGATTACATAATCGGCAATCGTGTTGATCGGAGCGTCCGGGTCGTTGTTGATAGAGATGATGATACCACTTTCCTGCATACCGGCGATATGCTGAATCTGTCCGGAGATACCGCAGGCAATGTAAAGTTTTGGACGAACCGTAACACCTGTCTGTCCAATCTGACGGTCGTGCTCTGCATAACCTGCATCCACAGCGGCACGGCTGGCACCTACTTCAGCGTGAAGTTCTTTAGCTAGGTCGAACAGCAAGTCGAAGTTTTCTTTCGAACCTACACCGTAACCGCCGGCTACGATAATCGGAGAACCTTTCAGGTTGTTCTTGGCTTTTTCCACATGGCGTTCGATTACCTTTACTACATAATCCGTGTCGGCAACGTATTTCTTCACGTCGTGGCGGATCACTTCTCCCTGATAAGTCGGGGAGAGGATTTCTTTCTTCATCACACCTTCGCGAACGGTTGCCATTTGCGGGCGGTGTTCCGGGTTTACAATCGTTGCAACGATGTTGCCGCCGAATGCCGGACGGATCTGATACAACAGGTTTTTATAAACTTTGCCTTCTTTCTTGTCTTCGTGGTCACCGATTTCCAGAGAAGTACAGTCGGCAGTCAGTCCGCTGGTCAAAGCGGAAGAAACACGCGGGCCGAGGTCGCGACCGATAACGGTGGCACCCATGAGGCAGATTTGTGGTTGTTCTTCTTTGAAAAGGTTCACCAGGATAGCGGTGTGAGGGAGTGAAGTATAAGGATAAAGTCCTTCTCCGTCGAAAACGTGGAGTTTGTCTACTCCGTAAGGAAGGATTTGTTTTTCAATATCTTTGAGGCCTGTTCCGGCAACCACAGCTTCGAGCTGACAGTTCAACTGGTTGGCTAACGAACGACCTTTGGTCAGAAGTTCAAGGCTAACGTCTGCTACGTTACCTTCTTCTATTTCGCAATATACAAATAAGTTATTCATGATTATCCGATAGTATGGTTAGCTAACAGTTCAACAATCAGGTCTTCCACGTCACGGTCGCTGCCGCTAATGGTTTTGCTCTCTTTAGCCTGGAACACGATGTTCTGAATGGCTTTCACTTTTGTCGGCGAACCGGACAGACCACATTGTGCGAGGTCACCGTTTACGTCGGCTACGCTCCATTCTACCAGATTCAGGTAGTCGCGTTTGTCATACAGGTCAGTATAATCAAGGTTACCTTGCTGTTTTTCGGTAACAGTTTTGGCATGTTTGTACTTCTGCACCAGTTTCGCGTTGCGCGGACGGCAAGGAGCTGCCGAGCCGTTGACAGTAATCACGATAGGCAACGGGCCCTCTACGGTTTCAACACCACCGTCGATGTGGCGTTTCACTGTAATCTTGTCTTTACCTACTTCCAGAATTTCTTCTGCGTATGTGATTTGGGTCAATCCCAACTTTTCTGCTACCTGCGGACCTACTTGCGCCGTATCCCCGTCGATAGCCTGACGACCACCAATAATAATGTCACAGTTACCTATTTTGCGGATAGCAGTAGCCAGCGCGTAAGAAGTAGCCAGTGTATCTGCACCGGCGAAAGCACGGTCGGTCAGCAAGTAACCGTTATCTGCACCACGGAAAAGTCCTTCACGAATAATGTCGGCAGCACGACCCGGTCCCATTGTCAGAATGGTAACGGTAGAGCCTGGATGGGCATCTTTCAGTCGAAGAGCTTGCTCGAGAGCATTCAAGTCTTCGGGATTGAAGATAGCGGGGAGTGCCGCACGGTTAATGGTTCCGTCGGCTTTCATGGCATCCTTCCCAACATTACGTGTGTCGGGAACTTGTTTTGCCAATACAACAATTTTCAAACTCATGTTATTAATTTTAGTATTAGTATTTCTACAAGTAGGTAGTAGCCAGTAGTCAAGTAGTAATCTCTTGCTATTCAAACTATCCGGTTAACTATCAGCGTGCAAATTTACGCAAACACTTGGTTCTGACAAGAAATCCGAGTAAAAAATGCACAGGTTTAAGGATTTTGAGCAAAAGAAGAAGGATTTTTATAGATTTGGTTGGGGGGTGAAAGTATATTTATTGAATTTGTTCTTGCTCGATATTACTACTGCTTTTCTGGCAAGTTGCTTATTTGCAGAGTGGTTAAGCAGGACTTTATAGGAAAGGAAACCGGTATAGTACTGTCGGAATGCCGGTATAGTACTGTTAGAGTGCCTTCATCTTTAGTTTGTCACGGCCGTGGTAACTTCTCCTCACGGTCGTGACGAGAAGTTACCACAACTGTGGCGAATTCTTTCCACAGCCGTGGCGAGGTAACTATATCGGTATCCCGACAGAACAATACTTATTGGTTAACAGAAGTATAGCGGTTGTATAACGTATGTTTAAAGGGGGCTTGTCACGGAAGGTAAGTAAAGCCGGACGGACAGTAACTATGAGGGAGTAATAAAATCATAGGCTGACAATAAAATGTATAAGATAATATTGCCAGCCTATTGTCAGGGCTTATCGTCAGTGTCTAATGGAAATCAATATGCTAAGAATAGAAATGATGGTCTGACAATAAGAACTGCTAAATTTGTATGTAAGTATAAAATTCTTTTTTTATGTTATTGTATACCGATCTCGGCCAATCCTAATGGTTCTCCGTCATGTATCATCCTCGTTGCTTTCAGCTGGACATAGCGGGCTTTGAGTGGGGTGAAGTAGACAGATTGCAGGATCGGGTTATTCTTTATATTAGAAAATTCGTCTTTTGCTACCACTTGATTGACAGCATTGCTATCCATACCGACAGATATTTCGTATGCGGCGATTACACCTTTATTATATTCGCTTTGGTCGGGAAGATAATGGAATGAAGTAATCGTACGTTCTTCTCCCAAGTCGATTAACAGTGTGTTTCCATTGACGAAACAGGCCGTTTGGTCATTCTTGTCCATGCATTTTTGTGCTTCTTCTGTGTCTACTCCGCTGAGAGTGAACGGGAAACTCTTCAGTTCTTCCGCTTTTGTAGAGTATGTATCGGAAGTTGCTCCTGCGTAGAATGCTTCGATGTTATTGATGCAGAGACATGCACGTGAATCCGTGAAACGGACACGGAGCTTATCGGTCGTGATCGTTTCGAAACGGAGGAGACGTTTGTAACCAACGGTTGTTGTCTCTTCATTGAGCTTCACGGGAAGCCATTCACCTTCCTGGTTATATTCTACTACGAATGATTTCACACGTTGTCCCAGAGGGATATATTCCTGTAACATCATTCTATTGATCTTCTCCGGTTGAGGCAAGTCAAATTCAATAGTGGCGGAAGTTACATCATCGTTGGTAGCCCAATAAGTATCATAGTCGTTGTCTGTGACAGCTTTAGCGGAGAATGCTTTTCCCCGTTCGTCCGATGCTTTGGGGGAAAGGCCGGCCAGCAGATTCTTTTCTAATTGTTTCTGTATGTTCTTATGGAAGTTAACGGCGTTGGCGGAGTCTGTCGGATGAATGAGTCCGTCACGGTCTACGGGGAAGTTCAGCAATAACGTTGCGTTATGTCCTACGCTACGGTAATACAAGTCGGTCAGTTCGTCCACTGTTTTCACACGGCCGTCTTCTTCCGGATGATAGAACCAACCCGGACGGATAGAAACGTCACACTCGGCTGCCACCCATTGATTACCGTCAGCATGGCCGTATTGCAGTTCGCGATAGTTGGGATAACCGGGATAAACTTCTCCGGCACGGAGGAAAGACCAGTTGGTGGCTCCGGCAAATCCTTTCTCGTTTCCGACCCAACGGCAACCGGGTCCCCCATCGGAGAAAATAACTGCTTGCGGTTGCAGTTCGTCAATCATTTTATAGGCTCGCGGATAGTTGTAATATGTTTTGCGGTCGATAGTACGTGAATCTTTCGCTCCGCCATACCAGCCATCGCCTCCGTTGGCGCCGTCGAACCAGATTTCAAAGACATCACCGTAGTTGGTCAGTAGTTCATGGAGTTGTTTATAGAAATAATCTACATATTCGGGAGTTCCGTAATTAGCTTGGTGTCTGTCCCAGGGGGATAGGTAAACGGCGAATTTGATACCATATTTTTTGCAGGCGTCCGATAACTCGCGCACAATGTCTCCTTGTCCATTCTTATAGGGAGTGTTGCGGATACAATACTCTGTCAGTTGGGTAGGCCACAGGCAGAAACCGTCGTGATGTTTGGCAGTGAGGATTACTCCTTTCATGCCCGATTCTACAAAGGTCTTTACCCATTGCTCACAGTCGAGCTTCGCAGGGTTGAATGTTTTAGGATCGGAGTCTCCGTATCCCCATTCACGGTCGTTAAAAGTGTTAAGTCCGAAATGTACAAAAGCGTAGGTTTCCATTTTCTGCCATTCCACTTGTTTGGCTTCGGGAACGGGTAAGATTGCTTCCGGAGCTTTTACCGGATTGCAGGCACTCAATAAAAGAGAAGTAATTCCTGCGCAAAGAATCAAGGGGTGTTTTTTCATGGGGGTAATTATTAGTGATTTATTAATAAATATGTCTTGCTATAAACTAAGTCCGAAAACGAAATAGACTTGTTCTTCGTAGGGATTGGCTATCAGTTTTCCGAAAATAGGAAGGGAGAAGCCGGAAGTGATCTTTAACTCTTTGGTTGCGGATAATCCGATGTTGACAACATTGAACTTGTTAGAGTAGAAACCTTCCCACGGTGTGAAGCCGGCTTCAATACTCATATCGACATCTTTCACACTAAAGGGATAGCTTAGCTCGCAATAACTGGACCAGGCGCGTTTATCGTTTTCCCGGTAATCATTGCCGGCAAACGTTGTATACCAGCTGACGGAAAGCGGGAACTTTTCACTAAATATATATCCGGCTCCGACTTCGAAAGTATGTCCGGTGGAGTGTGAACTGTAATTGAAATATTTGAAAGGTTCTTCTTCTGTCTGGGTAAAATAGTTGTTAGCATAAAGGGTTAGATTCTTATATTCATATTCTAGCGACAAGTCAATCTCATTGTTTTTGTTGCGAAACTCTGTTGAACCCCAGGCATAAACTGTCAGTCCCTTCCAATTAAGACCTAGTGTTGGCTGGATACAGGCATTGCCCGAGTCTATTCCCCGCCAAATGTAACTACTGACAAAATCGGCATTTACAAAAACTTCTTGTGCTTGTGCAAAGGCTGTACAACATAAGATTGCAATAAGTACGATTTGCTTTTTCATTTTATCGAGTTGTTCTTCCTGATTTACGGGTGACAAATATACGGAATATATGGCTGATTAGTAACAAATGAAACAAAAAAACGGCTGCATTGAGCAGCCGTTCCTTTATTAATGTGTAAATAATAAGAGTTATTTAGAATGTGACGTCCATTTTCAGCACAAAAGTACGGGGAGCAGCTACTGCCATTGGGCGGTAACTGTATTCTTTATTAAACAAGTTGTTTACCATAAACTGGAAAGCAACTTCTTTCGTTGCTTTTACACCGAAACGGAAGTCAACGGTTGCATAATCTGTGTTATGCTTCTTCCAGTAGGTAGCGAGTGTTTCTCCTTTTGAATAACCGAAAAGGATACCGCGTACATAATCCATTAAGTCGTTTTGTGTTTTAGAACGCTCGTCCAGCATCAGATAATCCACTGCAAGGATTTTGCTTTTCCATGCCACATTGGCACCCACATTGATGCGTTTCCACTGGAAGTCTACCGTTGTTTTGAAACTATGTTTCGGACGATATTTCAGATACTTACCCGTATTTGATTTCTCTTTCATCTGAAGCGGGTCGGTATACAGTCCTTCTACAGCATTGCGTTCCTGGTAATCCGCGTCACGCGGTTCGGTATATACATATCCCAGATTATAGAATAATTTTGTGTTCTTGTTGAAGTTATATACACCGTTTGTTGAAATCTCCACTCCATAGATCTGTGCTTTCGATACATTATGGAATTGTGCTCCGATACCGAAGCCCTTGCCGTCTGTCAACATCTGAAATACATCGCCAATACTATTTATCATCGTATTGTTTGCATTATTGAATAGGCCGAACTGGAATTCTACCATATCTTTATATTGAGTATAGAATCCGGCAATATCGACAAATCCCTGGAAGTTACCGATCTTGTATCCTTGCTTGAAACCTAATTCTGCATTAAATCCTTTCTCAGGTTTAATGTTCGGATTCGGATAAACACCGACTCCGCCAATGTCTTTACGGAGATATTTCTCATTGATAGACGGGTTGCGGTAACCTTGTCCGAAGCTGGCGCGGATAAAACTGTAATCGGCTAATTGATAATTCAATCCGGCACGGAAAACGGGGCGGAACGGAATTTTTGTTCCGAATACCTTTGTTTCTGCTTCGCGGCGGTGGTTGTTTACGCGGTAGTATTCGGCACGTACGCCTGCGGATACACTCAAACGATCCCAAAAACGTTGGTCATATTGGAAGAAGAGGGCTGCATTATCACTTTTGTACACTTCATCCATTACAGCAGAGTCATAACGGATGTGTTCGAAAGTCATTCCCGTAGTGATCTGTGCGCCACCGTTCCATTTCTTGTTGAACTGATAGTCGAGATAATAGTCAAAGTTCTTGTCTGTTTGAGTTTTCGGGTTGAGTCGAGACGGATTGATAACATTAGACAGCCACGGTACGAGATCGCTTGGCAATTGTCCGTTCTGTATTCCGCTAAGATCAGGCAGCCCGTTATCCATAACCCATGAGATAAGGTCGCAATAATCGGCAGTTGTTGCATTGGGAAAGATGTTTCCCAGTGAAGTGAATGCACCGTTCATGGCATCATCCAGATTGCCGTTGATAATTCCCGAACCGATACCGACCAATGCGGGGTATAGTGAGCTGTAATCGCCGTTTACGATATTTTTAATCGTATTCGCATCGGTTCCCATGTTTCCCAGAATATCTGTGATAGATGAACCTTCGGTTGGGCGGACGATATTATCTGCGCTATAATAAAAACGTCCTTTGATTTTATGTGAAGTTCCGTTTTCCGGGTTTACATAATTGATAAACGGGTCGATATGGAAGTTGTTTTCTTCGCGTCCCATATTGGTGAAAGGAGAAGGCTTGTATACTTCGGTCGGTGAACGCCAGATAAAAAAGTCCCCGTATTGATTGGAAAGGAAGTCTACATTAAAACCATAATTCAGAATTTTCAGTCCCATATCCGGTTGGTGATAGGTCAAACTGCCACCCATGCGGAAACGTTTGTTATATCCTTGCTGACGGTATCCTTCATCGGTGAAAAGATTGATCCCTCCACTAATGTCGAAATTACCGATACGACGGGAGTGGGAGAGGTCGAAACCTTCGTAAATCGGATTCCGTACTCCACTTAGGAGACTGCCACGCAGAATAGGTTTTACTGCATATTTATCATCTTTCCAGAAATTCTTATCGCTCCATTGGTATTCATCATTCTCTGCATCACCGTAGATGCCTACGTATGTGCTGAACCGTGTCTTGGGCGTTAAACCCGGGCGTGCGGTACGAATATTGATAATACCATTCAATGCTGAGGAACCGTATAGCACAGAAGAAGCTCCTTTGATAACTTCCACCTGTTCTACATTTTCCAAAGGTACGGTGTTCCAGTTGATTTCTCCTGTTTTCGGGTTCAGTGTACTCATTCCGTCTACCAGAATCTGGCTACGTGCACCTACACCGTAAGTCCACCCGCTGCCACCACGCATGGAAGGCTGCTTGTCTACAATGTCAACCCCCGGCAGGGTACGGAGGGTAGATGAAATATCTGTCGGTGCCTGGCGGGCAATGTCACCGGATTTCACCACATCCATAGAAACTGTTACATCACTTAGCTTCTGTTCGAAGCGTCCAGCACTCACTACCACTTCTTCCAGCAGTTTAGTGCTCTCTTTCATATAGACGTCTTTGGTGACTACTTCGCGTTTATTGATAACGATAGGCATCAGTACATCATCATAGCCTACATAACTGAATACGAGGTCGACTCCACCTTCGGGAAGTTTGATTTCATATTCTCCGTTAATATTGGATACTACTCCCTGATTGCCGTGGAGCTTGTAGGTAACAGCTGCTCCGACCAACGGTTCGTTGGTCTTGGCGTCGTATATATGTCCTTTCAGTGTTTGGGCAAAGCTTGTCCCAAAACAAGTAAGGCAGATTAATAAAGTTAGTATATATATTTTCTTCATTGTTTCTTACGTTTTATTTATTCGGAACAAGTTCTAAACCAAACTCTATTCTCTCAGGAGATAGAAAAGCTTCTGAAATACCATTTAAGAATGCTGAAATTATAAATCCCAGCCCTTGCATATCCTCCGGAAGCATACTAACTATTAGCGGACTAAGATCTGGTAGTAATTTAGCTATGGGAGTAAATCCTTCTTTATCTAAGTAAATATAAGTATGTCCTTCTTTTGAAGTAACCTGCATCGGGATTCCGGTAGTTAACCAATTGAAAATAGCGTTGAAGGAAGTGTCGTTGACATTGACCAAGAATCCAAGTGTTTCATTGTTTAAACTTTGATTAAGTGTGGTTAGCAATTCTTTCACTTTCATGGCATCCATTTGAGATACAGCATCAATGATAGCATTGATTATGTTCACATCCATATATGTATCGCTGCTGCTGGCTATTGAGGAAATGATATTAGCTAAGTTTAATTTTAATATTAACTTACCGTCTTTTTGAAACCAAGTAGCAAACCCTTTTGGAGAAGGGATATACTTACGGTCAGCAATGTTGGGAGTAATCATCTCCTGTGTTAATGGAGTTTCTAGAAATCCAAAAATAACGTCTATATCTACTCCTGACAACGGATCATTTGAATAGGAAGCCGTTACATTTCCGTCTGCTCCTAAAGTGATGTCTTGCAGAACTTGTGGCAAAATGTAACTTACTATATTTTGGATTCCATTACCCCATGTTTGGGTTGTAGCTCCGCTTTCTGTAGCTTCTACATCTGCATGGAAATAGCATGACGCATTTAATACTTGGCCATCAACCTCCTGCCATGTATATTCATTTCCCCAAGTGTCACCAACTAATATTTTTTTTACGCCGTTAACGACTTCGGGTAACTTATAAGTATTTGCCCACAAATCGGCATTACCCATTTGGATATTGGATATGTTTAAGGTGAGTTTTCCTTTTGTTACACGTCCTTCGTATCTAAAAGTAGTCAATGTTTCATTTCCCATACCATTACCGGAAAAAGAGTATCCTTCTGTATCTCCGGAAAGGGGAATGGATGTAATCTTTATTGCCTTTTCTCCCGGAAGAATATCGTAGAGAGTAATGATAGCAGTTTCTCCTGTAACAGTACTGAAATCAACAGATTTCCCGTTCATTGCATCACCGTTGTATGTAAGAACTAAATTGGGATTAGGATTCGAAATCTTGTTTGAATAATTGGCTGTCACGTCTACTGGAGCCGGTCCATAGTGGTCTTCGTCACAAGATGTTAAGAATGCGGATATTACGGTAAGGAAGCTTATGAATAAGATAGATAATTTTTTCATCGTTTTTTATTTTAAAATGATTTATTTTTGGATAGTAAGGTCTACGCCGATTTCCATTTTGTCGAATAATGCTACAACCTCATCTAAGTTTGTTTTTAATAAAATATCAATGATATTGATAAATGGAGTTAGTGTCTCTTTTTTTAAATAGATATAAGTATGATCTTTTGTAGCCTGACTAATACCCATTGGAATACCATTTCTCATCCATGAAAGTAAAGTTACAAAAGTGTTATCATCCATTTTTAAAATATAGGTGATTATCTCATTGTTTAAAATCATGTTGAGCGTACTTAATGCTAGCTTCAATCGGGCAGGGTCCGATTTTAAAAGAGCTTCGCTGATACCTGCAATAAGTTGGGGATCAATTTGCTGACCGTTATTCTCGGCGATGAGTGAAATAATGGCTGGTATGTTCAATTGTACTACAAATGCCTTATCACCCGTCTGATTCCAGTAGGCCAAACCTTTCGGGGAAGAAACATAAGTACGTTGGCCGATTAATCCACGGAATTCTGCATCCGTCTTACCTGCATTAGCCACCTCCATGATCTCTTTCATGTCTATGGGACTTGTGGTGTAGTTGGCAGTAACAATACCATCTTTTTCTAATGTAATATTCTTTAGTACATACGGAAAGAGTACATCTAATATATTAGTTGCCATTTGCTGCATTTGCAAAACGATAGGAGCAATGGATTCGGCTCCTTCTTTCGTTGTAATATTCACATAGCTTGCTCCACTATTACGAATGGTTGCTTCTTCATTTGTAGTATGTGAATATGCAGGAAATGCATAAGTATGAGCCAGATTATTGGCATGAGCCATTGTGACATCCAGTGAGAGTTTCATTGCTTTTGGAGTAATGATTCCATTATACTTCACCGTTACTCCCCCCATCGTGATATTCGTTCCGCTAAAGGTATAGGCATCTTTTTCTCCGTTTTCATTAAGCTTGATGCGACTGATAGGAGTAGTAACTTCTCCCGGGATAATTCCGTTTAGTGTCAGTGTTCCCGTTTCACTATCTTCCGTTTTGAAACTGGCAGTCTTTCCGATTAGTTTCTCGCCGCTGTAAGTTAAATCCAGTGTATACGGCTTGATGTACGAGCCATATTCCTGGCTGATTTCTCCCGGCCAAAATAACTTGTCGTTATAGGTTTCTTCACATGATGTAAAGAAAAATACTGCGCAAGCTACACAAAATAGTTTTCGTAAGTTTTTCATTCTTTTTTGTTTTTATTGCGTAATTAATAAAACTTTGCAAAGTTCGGCTAACATCTATTAATTTACAAGGTCTGTTTTTATGAATTAATGTTCTATTTTTAATTATACGGAGAAAAATGATATAAAAGCATTTGAATTAATGTTCTATTTTTAATGTAATATGTTCTTCTTTTAAGAAACATAGTGAAGAATGGAATAAGATAGAACAAGACAAGGTATATGTATATAAAAGAACGGCGTCCCACACATTTCGCGTGTAAGAAACCGTTCTTATTTTTTCCTACTTCTAACTAAGAAAAGAGCCTTTTTAGAATATCACATCCATTTTAAGGTTTATTTAGATTCTCTACATGTATTTACAGGCAACTTTGTAAGTTGTGAAATTCGTCACTGATTGATGTACTGTCGTTGAAATATGTCCTTTGGTCGATTGTTTTTGTATGAAAGGAGTGTCGGTTTTATCTTTGTTTCTGCTAACATGGAACAATGAGGCATGGAAAGAGTGCGCAAGCAACAATTATTGGAACAAAGCATTTACGGAGTAATCTGGAGTGTTATTTTCTTTCTTCCGTTGATCGGAGAATATTTTGCCGTAAGTGGTGGACTTGAGAAAGAAGAAGTTCGCACGCTTGTACGTGACTCCTGGTTGGGAATTCTTCCTTTTTTTATGCTTTTTCTGTTGAATAACTATGTGCTGGTTCCTTATTTCCTTTTTAAAAAAAAATATTGGCAATATACACTTTCTTTAGTTTTTGCAATAGGTGTTATTTTTTTGATTGTTCCGTTTCCGATGAAAGGGCGTTTCCCGAAAGAATTCAGACAGGAGCCTGTGTATCATTCAGCAAAGGAAAGCCGACGGAATCAGATTATTGAAATGAGAGAAAAGGCGCGGAAGAAAGAGACGGCTAATTGGGAACTACCGGACCAGGTGAAATATCCCGTGGAAAAGTTTCAACGTCCGGAGGCTCTCCTTAAACCTGTTCCGTTTCCTTATCCTCCTATCACAGTTCGCTATCTTATTCATTTTATGATTGCCTTTCTTATGGTAGGATTTAATATAGCCATTAAACTTTTCTTCAAGTCTTTTCGCGATGAAGAAATGTTGAAGGAACTGGAACACCAGCGCTTGCAGTCCGAATTGCAATATCTGAAGTATCAGATAAACCCGCATTTTTTTATGAATACGCTGAATAATATCCACGCATTGGTAGATATTGATACGGGGAAGGCGAAAAGTACGATTGTAGAGCTTTCCAAACTGATGCGTTATGTGCTGTATGAGGCTAGTAACAAAACAATTCTTCTTAAACGGGAGGTTCAGTTTCTGGAGAATTATATTGCCATAATGGGATTGCGCTATACTGATAAAGTCTCCATTGAAATGAAGTTTCCCATCGAAGTTCCTGAAGTACAGATACCTCCTTTGCTTTTTATTTCTTTTGTGGAGAACGCTTTCAAGCATGGAGTCAGTTACCGGAATGATTCTTTCGTCCGTGTCATTGTGCAGCAAGAGGAGGGAAACCGATTGACTTTTCGCTGTACGAATAGCAATAACGGAAGGGCTGACGAACAACACCACGGCATCGGGCTGGATAATATCCGTAAGCGGCTAAGACTTCTGTTCGGTAATGATTATACGCTTTCTATCACACAGGATAAGAATAAATTTGATGTATTACTTATTATACCTTTATTATAATGAAATGTTTAGCAATTGACGACGAACCGTTGGCATTGGCACAGTTATCGGATTATATATCCCGCGTCCCTTTCCTGTCGTTAGTGAAACCTTGTCAGGATGCGTTTGAGGCAATGAAGGTATTGTCCGACGAAGATGTCGACCTGATATTTGTAGATATCAATATGCCCGATTTGAACGGGCTGGATTTTATCCGTTCTTTGATAAGTCCTCCGCTGGTGATTTTCACTACCGCTTATTCCGAATATGCGGTGGACGGCTTCAAGTTGGATGCGGTGGATTATCTGTTGAAACCATTTGAGTTTCAGGACTTACTGAAGGCGGCGGATAAGGCCCGCAAACAGTTTGAATATAAATTGTTGGAGCAACAGAGTGAACTGGGAAATGCTTCGCAGGTAAAAGGCGATTCGTTGTTTGTGAAAAGCGATTGCAGGGTAGTCCGCATCGATATTAATAATATCCGCTATATAGAAGGTATGAGCGAATACGTCCGTATTTTTGTGGAGGGGGAGAACAAGCCTGTCATCACACTTGCCAGTCTTCAGAAAATGGAAGAACGGCTTCCCGCACATTTCATGCGTGTGCATCGTTCTTATATTGTCAACTTGCGTAAGATTACCGAAATCTCCCGTCTCCGTATTATCTTCGATAAGAATACGTACATCCCTGTGGGTGATAATTACAAAGAACGGTTTACGGAATTTATCAGTAAGCTAAGCTTCTCTTAAACATTGGTCATGCTTTATCCGATGCGGTATGTTGTCCGGAAAATAACTACTTAAAAATAAAAGCCTCAGAAGCTATTTATAGCTAATGAGACTTTTATTTTAAGAAGTGGAGATACTCCTTTTATTTGATTCCCAGTTTTTTAGCAATTTCTTTAGGCAGTGCGTCTTTGTGTACAAGGATATTCATCGTTTTGTAAGCGACGAATGCTTTGGAAGCATACCATATACCGTTGTATTTACCTGATTTACCCCAAGAATTTTTTACCATGAAATATTCTTTTCCGTTCTGGTCTTTAGCGATACCGTAAATCACCATTCCGTGGTCGTCGGTAGTTTCCCAGTTGTCGAATGCCACCTGGCGCATTTCCTGAGTGACGTTAATTTCTGGATGTGGTTTGGTTGTCATTATTTGACGTTTGTTGGCAGTGGTCAGGCCAGTCCAACGGGCCATATCCGAACCGGAAAGTTCAGATTCTTTGTTTATATCCGGCATTACGGCAATACCATCACGTGTAAACCCTTGTTCACTGACGTCACTACCCCATGCAAAAGTATATCCCTTCTTCACTGCATTATCCATTACAGCCATAAACTCGTCGATAGGCAAGTTGTAGGAGAGGCCATTGCGCCAGTTGTCCTGAATCTCGATAGCAAATTGAGAATAGAACGGGTGATGTGTATAGGAAGTCAATGAAACATAGTCGTCCGGATTCAGTCCCAGTGATTCGGCAAAAGTTTTCGGTGTATATTCCTTTCCTTTATAAGTGAAGTTTTCAGGACATTTTCCTAAGTATGTGTCATAAATGGCTGCCAGACCGTTCTTCCATACCGGAGTCAGTTTACTTAGTTTACCTTTAGCGATAGCATTAATGTAGCCGGAAGCAACAGCGTCCAATTCGTTGTGTACCGGCAGAGTATCGCCGTACATGATTCCCGGCATTACTTCCTGTGGAACGATACCGTAATTTTTGATGCAGTACATCACATCATAGAAACTTCCTCCCGGCGAGAAAGAACTGTCACCGTGATAACGTACATAATTGGCTCCACGGTCTTGCATCGTTTTGTGTACCACAAACATTTCAGCCAGATCATATTCGCCTTTGCCTAAACGTAGCAATTCTGATTCAACGAATCCGAGAGTTGAGAAACTCCAGCAAGTGCTCGAACGGTTTTGGTTCTTGATTGAAGTAATCGGATTTTCTTTCACTGTCGTGAAAACGAAGCCCTCTTCGGGTTTTGCGTCTTGTGCCATTGTGCTCAGGCTGAATAGGCCTAGAGCAGCGATAAGGATACTCTTTTTCATTCTTATGACATTAATATTAAATTTGTTTTGGTTACAAAGATAGAGAATCCTTGGGGTAATTCCATATTCCTGTATACAATTTGCATAAAAAAAGAATAAAAAATAGTGTATATTCTATTTTTTCATGAACAAAAAGCGGAAAGAGAATTATTTTCAATTCACTTTCCGCTTTTTATTTATTTTATTTTAATTCCGAGATTCTCTAAATCATGACGGGTAACAGTATAGTTTTCTCCGGTTTTCATGCGTCTCATGACTAATTTCCCTACCTTTTTGGCATCCTCTTTTTCCATGAAAGGCTTTTTCCCCGAAATGGCGGGAATAAAAGGCTGGAATATGGTTATATGGTTGTTGTAGGATATTTGATAACCGTATCCTCCGTTTACTTCGATTATTTCGATCGAATAATGCGTGTCGGAGGTGGCTGCTACGGAAAACGCCAGGCAAATGGCAGCTGTTAATATTCCTGCAACAAAGAGCCGGCTGCTGTTTTTCTTAGTCATCTTCTTCCCATTCATACGGATGTAATTCCCAAGTATCGTCATAATAGTATCCACTGCTTCCTCCGGTAGTTATAATACCCCGTTTGCCGGTAGAGAAACAAATCGCTTTTGTGCGTGCACTTCCTTCGAAAGGGGTATAGTCAAAATCATCTTCCGTGTCACTACTACGCCATAAATCTGTGTTGGGGTCATATATCCAGTAGTTATTTCGTAGGCTTGAACCGGATGTCTGCCCTAAAGTGATATAAGCCTGGCCGTCTATAACAAAAGCGCAGCCGTATGTCCGGGTGATTGAATTATAATCATCATCATAATCATCACTGCTGTCATCCTTGATTTCGCGGAGACGGGTCCATTTATTTTCTTCACTCTTGCTGGGATCGAATTTCCAGAAGTCGGTAACATCCTGACCGTTGTTGGTTCCTCCTACGATGTAAGCTACATTGTCGATGATAAAGGATAAGCCGCCGGTTCTTTTCTGACCGCCGAATCCGTTTACAATGCTCCACTGGCTACCTGAAGGGGCTGTCGGGTCGAAACGATAAAAATCCTTTGTCTGTTTATCGTCTTTGGATTGTCCGGTTCCCACATAACCGTAGTTACCGATAGTGAAGGCTATTGCATTGATTCGCGCATCTCCGGGATAATCATCCATTTGTCTCCATTCATTTGTTGCCGGGTCATATTCCCATGTGTCTTTTAGATATGCGTATCCTCCGGTATGCATCGGATCATCATCTTTATATACGGTGTATCCGGTGGTCACATATCCTTTCGAGCCTACTGCGAATCCGGCAGCGCCATTCCGGGCTGTTGCATCGTCGGGCATATCTTTGCATTGTGTCCACCAGTCATTATCAATATTGTATTCCCAACAGTCTTTTTCCCGTTGGTCTTTTCCCCGATATCCTCCGCATAAGTACCCTCGGTTACCTATCACAAATCCGGCTGCATCCTCTCTTGCCCTTCCATCGAAGTCGGAACGGCGATACCACACTCCTAATGTGTCATCATCATCATCCGAACATGAGAAAATTGATAGCATAGCTACCGACACTAATAATAGTTGTAGTTTTTTCATTATTTCCATTCGTTTTATTACATTTTAAACTTGGCGCAAATGTAGCTATCAATGTGTTTTGAGAAAAAAGTTATCGACAAACAGCTTTATTTCCTCTATCTAAAAAATGCGAGTCTATAAATAGCGGGTAATAGTCGATAAATTTTGGGGATATTTTCCTAAAGGGGTTCCTTTGCAACTCAAAAATAAGATTCGTTATGAGACTATTTATTACACTTTTTTATTCTTTACTGTTGTTTTGTATCCTATTCTCTTGCAGGGATGAATCCTCTTCCATTGGGGCTAAATGGGTGGATAGTTCTTTTATGAATGCTGTAACAGATACGTGTACAGTAACGTTAAGTACTTTGCTAAGTGACTCTTTGGCAACTTCGGGAGATACGGTTTGCCAGATCGGGCGATATAAAGACAATCTATATGGAGAAATTAAGACTTCGTTTTATGCGGAATATGAAGTACCTTCTCATTCTCTTAATGAAACAACTGAATATCAGTTTGACTCTATTACCTTCAAATGGTATTCTTCAGGGAATTATCTGGGCGATACACTGGTTTATCATCGTATTGAGTTATTTAGTCTGTCACAAGGAATCTCATTGGAAGATGATGGTTACCTTTTTAATAAGACCAATGTTAATTATAACCGGAATAATCTTCTTGCTACTCTTTCTATACGTCCTACTCCCGGACACCGTAACGAGATGCATGAATTACGTCTGCCTGACGAATGGGGAAAAAAATGGTTTAATCTGATGTTGGAAGATGAAGAATGTATGGAATCGCAGGAGCGTTTCCGCGCTTTTTTTAAAGGAATAGCTTTTATACCCGATGAAAATGGGACGTGCATTAACGGCTTTCAGGTGAATGATTCCAGTTTTTGTCTGACTCTTTATTATCATGAACTCAAAGAAAAGCCTACGGAACAGACTTTAGTGTTTAAGGCCAGCAGTTCATTGAATTATACAAAGGTGGAACACGACCGTACCGGTACTCCCATAGAATCTCTCAGAGCCGGTACTGATTATAATCTTTTTTCTTCTGAAAGTGATCATCAGGTGTATCTGCAAGGATTGACCGGTATGTATATCAATCTCGAATTTCCGCATCTGAATAATCTGAACCAGAAAGGGAGACTTGTCTCCATTGAAAGTGCGGTACTTAAACTCTATCCTATAAAAGGTACTTATAACGGAAAATATCCGTTGCCGAAATCATTGACTCTCTATACGGCAGACCAGAATAATTCAACCCAAAGTGTCATAACGGACCTTTCCGGAAATTCCGTACAAACAGGAAATCTGGTAGAAGACAATGTCTATTATGAGGATACTCATTATTCATTTGATATTACCTCGTTCATTCAGAATAATCTGGGGACGGCAGGACAGAGCCGCGAAAAATTACAGTTGTTTCTCTCCGACAATGATTTTTATAACACAGTTCAGGGAGTCATTTTCGGAGATAGTAAACACCCCGTGAATGACCATAATAATAATGTATCTCTCACTATTTATTACAAGACATATACGAAATGAAAAGAAAAGTTTTATCTATTTTCATATTAAGTGCAAACTTATTGAATCTTACTGCTCAAAACATGACGAACTCTCCGGCTTCTATGTTCGGACTGGGTGAATTGTCTACCGGAGAAGGAGGAATCTATTCCGGTATGGGGGGAGTTGGTATCGCATTGCGGGGAGAAAATGCTTATAATAGTGCGAACCCGGCTTCTTTGACGGGATTGATGCCGCAGTATTTTTTCTTCGATTTGGGAGTTAGCGGAGCGTATGAAAAGTATTCACAGTCCGGTGCAAACAATCATTCTTTTAATGGTAATCTTAATAATTTGGGTGCCGGGTTTCGTATTGCTCCCCGGTGGTATGGGGCTATTTTTATGGCTCCTGTCAGTAGTGTGGGGTATGCCATATCGCTCGAGCAGGATGTAGCGGGTACAAATGGCGAGACTGTGACTTCACTTTTTCAAGGGGAAGGCGGATTATCCAAAGTTGGAATCAGCGTTGCTCATCAGTTGTGGAAAGGGCTTTCGCTGGGAGCTAACTTTTCTTATGTGGGTGGTACTATTACGCAATCGGAGAGTCAGGGAAGTGCTACGGAAACAAACAGTTCGTATAAACATACAGTGTATGTTGATTTTGGATTACAGTATACTTATGAGATAGAGCGTGACCGTTCGTTGGTAGCGGGTGCTGTATATGGATATTCCCAGGATTTGCTTCAAGACAACGATCATTCGGTAAGTAGTAGCAGTAGTAGTGGGAGTATTACAGAAAAAGGTAAGAAGTATCGTACCTGCTTACCGCAGTTTTTCGGAGTAGGGGTATCTTATAATACGTTGCGTTGGATGGCTTCCGCCGATTATAAGTTTGTTGACTGGAGTCGGTTGGAGTCTTCTCGTTCTAGTGTTAGTTTTCATAACCAGCACCGTTTGATGTTGGGAGGGAGTTATACATTAGGGAATCCCTATCGGAAACCTGTACGTCTGTTACTCGGGGCCGGAATAGGGAATTCGTATCTTTCTATTCAGAATAAGACGACAACTAATTATTATCTCAGTACCGGAATTAATTTTGAATACCGTAGCCGCAGTACGCTTTCGTTAGGGGTAAAATATACAGATCAATTTAAGGTAAGTTCAGGGAGGTTTCAAGGACAGAAACTGGCTTTCTTCCTGAATATCACTTTCTCGGAAAAGACTTACAGAGCTAAATTAAAATAAAATAGATAATAGTATAAGGGTATCCTTTGGGGATACCCTCTTCTTCATTATTTATTGTCTTTAGGTGTTACTACGTAATCTTCTTTAATAAATTCGTCGTATACACGCTTCGGATGATCAAATGCTGCTGTTCCGTTTCTCTGTTCATTGAAGTTTTCCCGTCGGAATTGTTTCAGTTTCAGATTGTCTTCAGCATATTCTCTTAATTTTTTATGTTCACGTCCATAGAGTGAACTTTCGGTTACGTCAGAATCAAGCAAGCTTTCCTTAGGGGTAATGGTTGGTAAGAGTACTTGTTCCAGTAGGCCACGATAAGCCCCGTTATATTCACACCATACAATATCGTTAGCGACAAATATACGGTAGGAGTACTTTGACCATGCGGTTTTAATCTCAATGGATTTGGCATAGATTTCAATGGTTGCTTCTGAGCCATACGCTTGGTCACGGATCACAACGGTCGTCCGACCGCTAAGTTCTTCTTTCACGGAAGTTTGCCATTTTCCGGAATTCATGATTTCTTCAATAATTTCCGGCAACTTTTCTTTAATCTCAAACTGTATTCTCATGGTGCTTGCCTGCGGGCAGGACTTTTTTATAATTTCCTCCTTAAAACAATTAAGCTAGCCTAAAGTTACGTAGATTGAAGCAAAAAAGCAAGGTTTTGTTTAAATATTTGCTATTTTTGCCAAATGTTCTGCCTTTTTTGTTTGTTTTTATAATATATATGCAACAAACAGTAATAAAACGGGGTATGTAAAGAGAGTGATAAATATAAAATTGGGAAGATTAAGATGAAGAACTTGAAAATTGATGAATCTACAGGGTTGGTGTTGGAGGGCGGGGGAATGCGCGGAGTATTTACTTGCGGCGTGCTTGATTATTTTATGGATCATGATATCCGGTTTCCTTATGCGATAGGAGTTTCTGCCGGTGCGTGCAACGGGCTGTCCTATGCATCGCGCCAACGAGGACGTGCTAAATACAGTAATATTGACTTGTTGGAGAAATACAATTATATCGGTCTGAAACATCTGCTTAAAAAACGGAATATTCTCGATTTCGATCTGTTGTTCAATGAGTTTCCGGAACATATTCTTCCTTATGATTACGAAACTTATTTCGCTTCTTCGGAACGTTTCGTTATGGTAACTACCAATTGTATCACAGGGGAAGCTAACTATTTTGAAGAAAAGAAAGATAAACGCCGGGTGATAGACATTGTCCGTGCGTCTAGTAGTCTGCCTTTTGTATGTCCTATTACTTATGTAGATAATATTCCCATGCTTGATGGGGGAATTGTAGATTCTATTCCTTTGCAAAGAGCGATTGCTGATGGTTATACGAGAAATGTCGTAGTACTTACCCGCAACCGGGGATACCGGAAAGATTCAAAAGATATTCGTGTCCCTTCGTTTGTATACCGGAAATATCCTAAACTCCGTGAAGCACTCAGCCGCCGTTGTGCTGTCTACAATGAACAGTTGGAAATGGTTGAGAAAATGGAGGATGAAGGAAAGATTTTCGTTATCCGTCCGCAGAATCCTGTGATGGTAGATCGTATTGAACGGGATGTGCAGAAACTGACAGAATTTTATGAGGAAGGGTACGAATGTGCAAGAAATTTGGTCGAAAAATAAACAGATTCTTACATCTCTATAGCTCTATTTTTTAGATGAAAGAAGTAAGTTACTTATACTGTTCGGCAGCCGCTACTTTGAAGCTCACTATTTCTGCTTTGCTTCCGGAATTTTTAGTTACTCTTACCAGATCATCGAAGAAAGTATTCTATTAGCTGGCATAAGCAGAAGAATAAAGCTTTGTCTCAAAAGTAGGAAAATAAATTCAGGTATGCAAAGAGAGGGATAGCTTCATTGCGATGTGACAGGCAAAAAAGAAAATGTTCAGGACTTGCATCAAAAGTGATACCCTTTGAAACAAAGTTGATAGACGGAGGTGAAGATATGACCTATTTTTGCCTCCGTCAATTTTGATTAGATACTTGTATAAAACAGAATACTTTGTTACCATGAAAACAACCTCTTGGATGAAATTATGTAAAGGTGCGGTACTTGCATTGGCGGTCTCTTACGGACTGATTTATTGCCATACGAATAAAAGCAAATTTATGTTGGAACAGAAAGGAGACAGCCTGACTCTCATTCACATCACCAATCCTACTAATTATATATTGCTTCCGATCGAAGAGGCAGCGGAAGAAAGCCGGGTTCGTCTGGACATAGGAGATGCAGCGGATACTGATATGGATATTCGGCTTGCACAGACTAAAGTAGACTATTGGGTTCCGTTTGTCCTACCTGCTGATGCTAAAACTGTAACAGTACGTGTGCAAAAGAGCCTTGGAGATGCTCTTTGCTGGAAAGAAATGAAATTATCCGATACATTCGATCCGTCCCATACAGATAAGTTTCGCCCTGTATATCACCATGCTCCCCTTTATGGTTGGATGAATAATGCGAACGGGCTGGTTTATGAAGATGAAGAATATCATTTATATTATCAGTATAATCCTTATGGTTCTAAATGGGGGAATATGCATTGGGGGCATTCGATAAGCAAAGATTTGATGCATTGGGAACATTTGGCACCTGCTATAGTTCGTGATACGTTGGGACATATATTTTCCGGCAGTTCTATTGTTGATCAGGAAAATGTGGCAGGTTACGGTACAGGTGCCATATTAGCTTTTTATACTTCTGCCAGCGATAAAAACGGGCAGATTCAATGTCTCGCTTATAGCAATGATAACGGTCGCACATTTACCAAATATGATAAGAATCCGATTTTGCGTTCTTCCGATAGAAGGAAAGATTTTCGTGATCCGAAGGTATTCTGGTATGCTCCGGGAAATAAATGGATAATGATTGTTGCTGCCGATAAAGAGATGCGTTTCTATGATTCAGAAGATCTGAAAGACTGGAATTATATGAGTAGCTTTGGTGAAGGTTATGGCGTACAGCCTTGTCAGTTTGAGTGTCCGGATATGGTAGAGTTACCGGTAGACGGTGATACGGAACATAAGAAATGGGCATTGATTGTCAATGTAAATCCCGGCTGTTATTTCGGAGGCAGTGCGACCCAATATTTCATAGGTGATTTTGACGGAACAAGATTTATTTGTGATAGCAAACCGGATGTTACGAAATGGTTGGACTGGGGAAAAGACCATTATGCGACAGTTTCCTTTTCGAATATGGGAAGACGTGTGATTGTAGTGCCTTGGATGAGTAACTGGCAATATTGTAATAATGTCCCAACCAAACCGTTTCGTGGCGTCAACGCCTTGCCGCGTGAACTGGGGCTTTATACGCAAAGCGGTGATATTTATCTTTCTGCAGCTCCGGTAGCGGAAGTGAAAAATCTAAGGAAAGAGACAAAAGAAATTCCTGCTTTTACCGTTGCAAATGATTATCATATTGAATCTTTATTACCGGATAATGAAGGTGCTTACGAACTTTCATTGGACATTATGGCAGAAAAAGCTGAAATTATTGGATTCAGCCTGTTCAATGATAAAGGTGAGAAGGTGGATATTTACTTTAATCTTCCTGAAAGGAAACTGGTAATGGATCGTACAAAGAGTGGTATCGTAGATTTTGGCAAAAACAGTGTGACACATGAGATAGAGGTGCACGACCGTCGGAAAACGACTTCTATCAACTACATTGATGATTTTGCATTAGCTACATGGGCACCTGTCCGAAAAGAGAATAAGTACCGATTGGATATTTTCGTAGATAAATGTTCGGTAGAGATCTTTTTGAACGAAGGAAAGATAGCGATGAGCAATCTTGTTTTCCCGACAGAGCCATACAATCGTATGTGTTTTTACAGCAAGGGCGGGACATTCAAAGTCGATACTTTTAAAGTACATAGATTAAGCCTATGACAAGGAGAAACACCTCTGAAATCCCATAAAATAAGGAGGTATGCAACAAATATTACAGCCTTTGAAACATTTTTTTTAGCCGATTGACATAAATCAACCGTAATTTGCAACAGCGATAAAGAGAATATTCGTACTTTTAAATTAATAACATTAAACTAATGCTCAGTATTATGAAGAACAAAAAAATTCTTTGTAGTGTTTGTTTCCTGTTTGCTTTCGTGTCAGTCCTTTGGGGGCAAAACATAACGGTAAAGGGAAATGTGACTTCCAAGACGGACGGGCAACCGATTATCGGTGCTTCCGTGGTGCAAAACGATTCGAAATCAACAGGGACTATTACAGACTTGGACGGTAACTTTACTATTAGTGTGCCGAAGAATGCATCATTAGCTATCTCTTATATAGGATATAAAGAAGTGATTATTGCAGCAAAACCTTCGTTGAAGATAGTAATGGAAGAAGATTCCAAGATGATTGATGAAGTGGTTGTGACAGGTTATATGGCTGAGAAGAAAGCCAGCCTGACAGGTTCGGTAGCCGTGGTGAAGATGAAAGAAGTGGCTGATATTCCCACAGGTAATGTGATGTCGGGCTTGCAGGGTCGTGTAGCCGGTATGAATGTAACAACCGATGGTAAACCCGGTGGTGGGAACACGGATACTAAGTTGCGCGGTATTACTACCATTAATAATTCTTCCCCTCTTTATGTGATAGATGGCATTCAGACACATGACAATGTCGCTTCAATTATTTCTTCCAATGATGTTGAATCCATTCAGGTGCTGAAAGATGCGGCCTCTGCAGCGATCTATGGTGCGCAGGCCGCCAACGGTGTCATTATCATTACCACAAAGCGTGCTAAGGAAGGTGATGTGAAAGTGAGTTTTGATATGTCACTCACTGCCCAGACTTTTGCCGGTGGTGTTGATATGCTCGATGCTTACCAATGGGGAGATGTTTATTGGCAAGCCTATAAAAACACTTACGGAACTCATCCGAACAGTGTAGTGTATGGAAATGGGGAAAAAGCCCAGTTGCAGGAATATTATTTCGACCAGAACGGAGTCAAAATAAAATCGGGTAACACCGATTGGGCAAAGGAGATATTCGGTACGGCTTTGATGCAGAATTACAACCTTTCTCTCTCTAAGGGATTCAAAGACGGTAATGTAGCTCTTACTATAAACTATATGAATCAGGATGGTCTTTGTCGCAACACTGACTATGAACGTTTTAATTCTCGCCTGGCTTCTAATTTCCGCTTTGTTGATGGCAAAGTACGTGTGGGTGAAAGCATTTCCGTGAACCACTGGTTGGAACATCTCAATCCGTCCGGTATAGAAGAACTTGTGATTGCCCAGCATCCTGCTATTCCTGTGTATGATGAAAACGGAGGATATGCCGGTGGTTACGTAGACATATTGGGGGATAAGCCGAATGCCGTTCGCTTGACAGATAACGAAGCTGATAATCGTCATAAAAGCTGGCGTATCTTTGGCAGTGCTTATTTGGAAGTAGAGCCAATTAAAAACCTGGTATTGAAGAGTCAGTTTGGATTGAACTACACTACCGGTTTCAACTCAACCTTCGTCCCGAAGTGGAGCGAAGCCGATCGTAAGGTCGATATAAATGAGCTGACTGTGCGGCAGGATAATAGTGTGCAGTGGGTATGGTCGAATACCGCCAATTATAGCATAGAATTAGGAAAGAACAATATCAGTGCTGTGATAGGAACCGAGGCCAAGAAAGAAAACGGTGAACATTTGCAGGGGTATGGTCGCGGATTGGTGATAGAAGACCTCGACTATCGCTATCTGGACACAGTGACCGAAGGAAAAAGTGTGAGTAACAATGCTTCCACTTATGCTATGGTTTCTTACTTCGGTAAGGTGAACTATGCGTTCGATGATAAGTACCTGATATCAGGAACGGTACGCCGTGATGCTTCCTCACGTTTCGGTAAAGGTAACAATTCAGCAATCTTTCCTTCGGTATCAGCCGGCTGGAGAGTTTCACGCGAGAGATTTATGGAACGTACACAAAGTTGGCTGTCAGACCTTAAACTGCGTGCATCATGGGGTATTAATGGTAACGACCAGATTGACAATAATGCTACATACAATCTCTATTACACCAATATGTCCAATGGTTCCTACAATTTCAACGGCGACGGGGCGACGGTGGTACCCGGCGTACAGAAAGACCGTTCGGGCAACAACGATTTGAAGTGGGAGGAAACTAAACAATTGAATTTCGGTATTGATGCAGCCTTCTTCGACGCTCGTTTGGGGGTGACTCTGGACTATTTTCAGAAGAAAACCACTGATATGTTAATTCAGAAACCATATATCGGTGTGATCGGTGAAGGTGGTTATAAATGGTATAATGCAGCCAGTATGGATAATAACGGTGTAGAAGCGACTTTGACCTGGAGGGACGAAATAAAGGACTTCAAATATGACATCTCATTCAACCTCTCTTATTACAAAAATAAGATAACCGAACTTCCGGATGTCATCAAATACACTTGGGGAGGTGGTAATGGTGTGGATAAAACCATTGTAGGACAGCCTTTCGGTTCATGGATGTCATATAAAGCCGATGGCATATTCAAGACCAAGCAAGAGGTATATGAATACCTGAGCAAGTATGATGTACAGATTGGTGCTCCCGGTGTGGGACGTATTCGCTATAAGGATCTTAATGGCGACAACATCATCAATACTGCCGATATGGACTGGCAAGGCAGTGACCAGCCTAAGTTTATCGGTGGTCTGAACATAGGTGCATCCTACAAAGGGTTTGATCTTTCCGTATTCTTCAACGGTATGATTCGCGATGCATGGAATAACTCAAAGTTCTATACGGATCTTTTCCAAGGCTGGACGGGCAATCACTCTACGCGTCTGATTGATGCAATGAATGCTTGGAATGTGTATGAGCAAACCGGAGTCTATAATTGTAATATCCCTGCACTGACGGTGGTTGATAATAATGTGGAAACACGCAGTTCTACTTTCTTTATTGAAGATGGTTCTTATGTGAAGTTGAAGACTTTGACACTGGGCTACACCTTCCCCGATAAGTGGATTAAGAAAGCACGTCTTTCTAATTTGCGTGTATATCTGCAAGCGCAGAATGTCTTCACGCTGACTAATTATACTGGTGCCGACCCTGAAGGATTGGGCTATCCATATCCTCAGCCTCGTACCTACACATTCGGTCTATCACTTGGTTTTTAATCTTTTATCCTAAATACAGAACATTATGAAATTGAAATATATCCTTGCGGCAGGTGTTGTGGCACTATTGGCCGGTTGTGATGAGAGTCGTTTTCTTGATACTAAACCTCAGGGTACACTCAATGACGATTTGTTGTCGTCGGCTGAAGGTATGGAACTCCTGGTCACTTCGGCTTACGCCGGGCTGAAAGGTCCCAATCGTGATATGCACTGGGTACCGATGACCAATTGGACGTATGGTGAAGTACGTTCGGACAATGCCTATAAAGGTGGCGGTGGTGTAAACGATGGTGACTTTTGTACACTGCTTGAAACTTTTAAGATAGATGCTACATGGGCTAATGCCGATGAAAAATGGTTTCAACTTTATTGTTGCTTGCAACGTTGCAACAGTGCATTGAGAGTCATGAATACACTTGATGAGAACACCTTGCCGGTACTTAAGAGCCGTAAAGCTGAAATGAAAGTGATTCGTGCACATTTCTTCTTCGAACTGGTTCGCCTTTTCAAACAAGTACCTTACTTTGACGAAAACGTGGATATTGATGATTATAAATACATCCCCAACAATCAGTTTACCCGCGAAGAACTTCTTGGCAAGATTGCGCAGGAGTTTCTTGACGCCGCTAACGACTTGCCTGACACTCAATCCCAAATAGGCCGTATCACCAAGAACATAGCATACGCATACGCTGCCAAAGCCAAACTTTATCAGGCTTACCAACAAGATGAGAATAATCAGGTCATTGCTGTCGACAAACAGTTGCTTGCTGAAGTAGCGGCTCTTTGTGATAAAGTAGGTGCGCAAGGGAAGGCGTATGATCTTTTGAATGACTTCCAGAAGCTCGACCAACTGGAATATGAAAATGGGGTAGAGTCTGTGTTTGCCGTACAATATTCGATGGATGATGAAACCGAAGGTGCCGGAAACATAAATTGGAGCAACCTGCTCAATGCCCCCAAAGGTCCTTACGGTGGCGACGGATTCTTCCTGCCCAGTCAGAATCTGATAAACGCGTATAAGACAGATGCCTATGGACTGCCTTTGTTTGATACCTTCAACAACAGTGATTATGGAACGTACGAAGGGAATGAGCTCACTAACGTTGAGGCAACAGTAGATCCCCGTCTGGATTTTGTTACCGGTCGTCCGGGCATTACCTGGAAAACTTACACAGTTGAGCCTTGCAAAGCAAATTGGATACGTAACAGTGGCGAATATGGCTTTAACTGCACCAAGCGCTTTTACATCTCGCCTGAAAGTGAAGATATGTTCCAGGGGTGGCCTTGGGGAGCCTCTCATCTTAACTGGCAGATAATCCGCTATGCTGATGTATTATTGTGGAAGGCTGAAGCCTTGATAGAGATTGGCGAAGCTGCCGGACTGGAAGAAGCCCGCAAGATTATTAACCGTATTCGTCTGCGTGCCAAGAATAGTCCTTATGTGAAGGACTTTAAGCATCCCGAACAAAATGCGGCCAATTACCTGATAGGCGAATATCCGGCTGAAGGTTGGAATCAGGACTTTGCCCGCAAAGCATTACGTTGGGAACGTCGCATGGAGTTTGCCATGGAAGGTGACCGTTTCTTCGATCTGGTACGTTGGGGGATTGCTGAGGAAACCATGAACAGTTACATCGTTGTGGAGCAAAACAAGCGTGTTTATTATCGCGGTGCCCGCTTCATCGGTGGCAGGGATGAATACTTACCCATTCCCAATGCACAATATAACTTCTCTGAAGGTACTTATGTACAAAACCCAGGATATGGTAAGTTTAACTAATATAAACTCCTTAAATATAGATATGATGAAAATAAAAAGATACTTGATGAGCGCCTTCTGCCTGTGTATGTTCACGGCCTGCGATAGTGATGACAATAACCTGTTGTGCTATGGTACCCATACTGACATCGAAGGTGATGTTACTGCATTCGGAGCTGTTGGCGATGGAAAGACCGACTGTTCGAAAGCTATAAATAGTGCAATAGCCTCGTTGCCCGCCGAAGGGGGAGTATTGGTGATTCCCGAAGGTGACTTTGTACTTGACGCTCCCATTGTAATCAATAAGCATAATGTGACGATCAAGGGATTGAATCCCGGTATGCGCAGCAATATTGACGTGAATGGAATAAATGACCTCTTGGGTCCTGGCGGTGGAAGTAAATTGGTGGCGCGTAATGCCGAGGCTGCCATAAAAGTGGAGACGGGCATGAAAGGCGTAAAGATTATGAACCTGATGGTGTCAGGCGGCACGGAAGCCAGGAACATCGGCATACACTTTGTCGGCGCGACCGATAATGGAATGCTTTCTAATATTATCGGTATAAATTTGCATACCGGTGTTAAGATAGAACAGGCAAAAAATATGCAGATAGTCAATTGCTGGGTATGCGAACTCCCTAATAGTATCGAGTTGATTGGCGGTGAAAATATTGTTGTGAAGAACTGCCAATTGGGTGCTCAACCTGCGGGGATTACTTGCAAGGTGCAGGAAGTGAACAAACTTTCGTTCATCAATAATCAGGTCTATCCCGACGGACGTGAAAATCTGATACTTGACGCTTGTAATAATTGTGTGATTGAGGGCAACAACTTCAAGAGCTACTATAATGGTATTCTGGTGTTGAACGGTAATGACAATACGGTGAATAAGAACATCTTCTGGCTTACGGGAGCTGTTCAGAACCAGCTGCTCGACCACGGCGACGACTTTGGCATCATCAACGTAAAGGGCAACAATAATATGGTTACATCCAATAGCTTGTCGTGCGAATGGGCTTATGCCGGCGCTGTGACTGTAAATGCCGTTCAGGGAACCGGTAACGTGTTCAAGAATTGCTTTGTTGACAACTTGGAGAGCTGTCGGGTATTTCTGGTGAACGCACAAACCGAAGTCTCCAATTGTGTATCATCCGATAAGGTGAGCATAGTAGAATAACCTTCCTATCATATACCATTATTAATATAATAACACCATGAAGATAAATAAATTCTTAATAAGCGGACTGCTCTTTATACTGGGCACATCTTGCAGTAATGACGATAACTATACGCTTTGTGATGAATGTAACGGTCAGAAGATAATAGATATAACCCAGTTCGGGCTTCCGACCGACGGCTCTACCGATTGTGCCGACCTCATCAATGCCATAATAGCCGACCTTCCGCCCGAGGGAGGTACGATACTTATTCCCGAAGGAACGTTTCGTTTGGATAGTCCCATTCAGCTCACCCGCAATTTCGTGACGCTGAAAGGCGTGAATGACGACGTCGCTGCTACTGCTGCCGATGCCCGGGAAAGTCGCCTGATACTGGGAAATGCCGAATATGCATTACACGTTGCCCCTGTTGCCGATATAGACGGACGTAAGAACCGTATCAGCGGTGTGGAGGTAAACGGACTTACACTTGTGGGAAAGGCCGATCATCAGGGAACCGGAATCTTTGTCGAGCACGATAACGATCGCCTGCACTTCTTCAACATCAGAATGGAGAATATGTACCAGGGTATTAAACTCCAGGGATGTGATGCCATTACATTGGCTCGGATAGATGCAACCGACGCAGTGAATGGTATTGAAATGAACGGTGGCATACAGAATATGGTGACCAACTCCCTCTTCGGATCAGCGCAGGGCGGTGTGGCGGCGCGTATCTCCGGTGAAAGTAACCTGATATTCTCTCACAACAAACTGACGGCGGAAGATGACCGTTGTGCCAGCTTTACAGGTTGCAGCCGGGTGAATATCTCGGATAATGAATTTACAGGAAACAAAATGACCTTCTTTGATATAAGCGGGCAAAACAATCTGATAAGTGACAACGTGTTCACCGTAAACAGGAGCGATAATCAACTCAATGGCAAAGAGGCGGACTATGGAGTGATTCATGTGAAAGGAGAATATAACCACTTCACGTCGAACACCATTCATGCGGATTGGAGTGACGGTATAGAAAACCCCGTGACTGTGAATGCTGCGGAAGGGGAAAATAACCGTTTCGCAAGTTTCACGATAGAAAATACGAACAGCAATCAAGTCTTTTATGTCAGCGAATCGTCCGAAGTGATAGATTGCGGAGTGACAGAAGAAAATATAAAGGTGAAACCGTCTGAAGCGCAGGACTTTACGAACGCAGCTTATGTGATAACGTATGACACTCCCGAAGAGATAGAAGATGATGATGAAAAGGCCTCCTATGCATGGTTCAAGAAACAGTTTGTAAATGGCAAAGTCATTACTGCCGCTGCATTGGCTGGCGAGGATCTTTCTGCTTATGATGTTATTTGGGTACATATAGACCGTGTGGGTATTGGAGCCGGCTGGGACAAGTTACCTTTGTCTGCCGATGCGGTTGCCGCGTTGACAACCTATTATAAGAATGGTGGAAACCTGTTCCTGAGCAATCATGCGACTCAGTTGGTTGTACCTTTGGGACGTACCGAACGGGCTCCCGGAATATTTGGAGACGGTGAAGGCGGATCAGGTGCAGACATTTGGACGATTAATGCCAATATCGGAATGGAGTATGACCATCGCTCGCATCCTGCTTTTGCCGGTATGGTTACTTCCGACCAATTCTCTCACGAAACATTCCCGTTGATCGGTCCCGGACAGCGTGAAGACCATAACTGTATGTGGGATTTGAATTCTTATGGTTTCCCCGGCCTTTACCCCAATGCAGGAAATGTGGTGAAAGCGTTTGAAGAGGAAAATAACGCTACCGTTTTGGCAACATGGGGTCATGTGACGGACTATTGTTGTGCCGGAATGGTGGAATTTGCCCCGACAACGGAATATCAAGGAACTTGCATCGCTCTCGGACTGGCTGCTTACGAATGGAACCAGAATAGTAATCTGAACGTTTATCAGGATAATATCATGCTCATGACGAAGAACATATTGCATTATCTAAGCGCTAAGAAATAGGCAGGTAACATTTTTTCTATCTTTTGAAACAAAAGTGATAGGTGTAGCTATCCGTTACGCCTATCTTTGCATTGTGACAAATGAAAGGCTATGAATACTAATAATTAATCTAATACCATATTGATATGAATGTATTATTCTCGTTTAAACAGTTACGGACCTTATTGGCAATGCTGGCTATGATGATTTTCTCATTTCCGGACGCTGTTGCCGACGCACCTTCCTTGATAATCAAGGACCTGGGCGAAGGGCATTGTCTGGTACAGATAAACACGAACCAACGATATTTGCTTCTCCCCGTTGAGGAGGTGATGCCTGATGTGCGTGTCAGTATGATCGTTAATAATAAAGAGGTGAAGGCTGCGGACGTTCGTCTGGCGGTGAACAGAGTGGACTATTTCGTTCCGCTGGACCTTTCGGGCTATACCGGCAAAAACGTACTATTGAAGTTTAAGTTGGGCTCGAACGACCCTGTACGGGGCAAACTTTCTGCTGTTTGCTGCAAGGAGATGAAGTTGGCCGACACCTTCGATACCGGCAACCGCGAAAAGTTCCGTCCCACCTATCACTTCTCACCTCTTTACGGTTGGATGAACGACCCCAATGGAATGGTATACAAGGATGGCGAATACCACCTTTTCTACCAATACAACCCTTACGGCTCCAAATGGGGAAATATGAGCTGGGGACATGCTATCAGCAAAGACCTCGTAAACTGGCAACATCTCCCCGTAGCCATTGCGCCCGATGCATTGGGAACTATCTTCAGCGGTTCGGCTGTTGTCGATACCGATAACACTGCCGGTTTCGGTGCGGGAGCTATCATCGCCATTTATACGCAAAACAGCGACCGGCAAGTACAAAGCATTGCTTACAGTACCGACAACGGACGCACTTTCACCTGCTATGAGAACAATCCCGTACTGACATCCGATGCACGTGACTTCCGCGACCCGAAAGTCTTTTGGCATAAAGAAACCCGGCGCTGGATTATGATATTGGCAGTAGGACAGGAGATGCAGATTTTTTCTTCTCCCAATCTGAAAGACTGGACGTACGAAAGCAGTTTCGGAGAAGGCCAGGGCGCACATGGTGGCGTATGGGAATGTCCCGATTTGTTTGAACTTCCGGTAGAAGGGACGAATGAAAAGAAGTGGGTGTTGCTTTGTAATTTGAATCCCGGCGGTCCGTTCGGAGGAAGTGCCACTCAATATTTTGTAGGAACCTTCAACGGAAAAGAATTTGTAAACGAATCTCCCTCCAAAACCAAATGGATGGACTGGGGAAAAGACCATTATGCAACCGTGACTTGGAGCGATGCTCCCGACAACCGCCGTATCGCTATCGCATGGATGAGCAACTGGCAATATGCCAACGATGTTCCGACTTCCCAATACCGCAGTCCGAACTCCGTTCCCCGCGATTTGGGCCTCTTTACCGTCGGCGGTGAGACTTATCTCCAATCTGACCCGTCTCCCGAATTGCAGAAACTGCGTGGCATCTCAAAGAAACGTTCGTTCAGAGTGAACGGAACACGTACGGTAAAAGAAATGATTCCGGTCAACGAAGGCGCCTACGAAATAGAACTGTCTATCAAGCGCCAGCATGCGGACATTATCGGCTTCCGCCTTTACAATGACAAGGGCGAAGAAGTGGATATGCAATATGATATGAAAGAGAATAGATTCTCTATGGACCGTCGTAAAAGTGGTGATGTCGGCTTCAACGAGAATTTTCCGGCACTGACGTGGACAGCTGTTGAAAGCGGTAAGAATGAGCTGAAGCTTCATTTGTTTGTAGATAAATCAAGCGTGGAAGCATTTGGTGACGGCGGGCGTTTCGCAATGACCAATCAGGTCTTCCCTTCGGAACCTTACAATCACATCGATTTTTACAGCAAAGGCGGAGCCTACAAGGTAGACTCGTTTATCGTCTACCGGTTGAAGCAATAAGCTTCTGCCATTTAATCTATGCGCTCTTTTCCTGATTCCCTACGGCAGAGTATGTCTACCCCTACGGATTAGTACACTGAAGGCAACGGTATACTTCTGTCAGGCTTACGGTATTAATACCTCACCACGGCCGTGGTAACTTCTCTCCACAGCCATGAAGAGATCTCTCCATAGCCATGGAAAGAATTCGTCACGGCCGTGGCGAACCAACATTACCGTAGCTTTCATCCTATTATATCAGTATGAAACATCAACTGTATAAGCGGTAAACGGGTTTATTCCCGTAGGGGCGGACCGGTTAAGCCATAAGGACACAGAATTTATAAAATAGTAGATATAACAATGGAAAACAGTAAAAACTCTTCTCTCTCCAAACTGATCCCGGTGATGCTATGTTTCTTTGCCATGGGATTCGTTGACTTGGTAGGCATTGCTTCCAATTATGTAAAGGCAGACCTCGGCCTGTCGGACTCACAAGCAAACATTTTCCCTTCACTCGTCTTTTTTTGGTTCCTGATTTTCTCCGTACCGACAGGGATGTTGATGAGCCGTATCGGTCAGAAGAAAACCGTATTGCTCAGTCTGCTCGTGACATTCGCTTCATTATTGTTGCCGGTTTTTGGTGACAGTTATATGTTGATGTTGATTTCCTTCTCTCTGTTGGGAATCGGAAATGCGTTGATGCAGACTTCTCTGAACCCGTTGCTCTCCAATATCGTGCGTGGTGACCGCTTGGCGAGCAGCCTGACTTTCGGACAATTCGTAAAGGCGATTGCTTCTTTCCTGGCACCATACATTGCCATGTGGGGAGCAACGCAAGCTATTCCGTCTTTCGATTTGGGCTGGCGGATTCTTTTCCCGGTTTATATGATAGTGGCCGTTGTCGCCATTCTTCTGCTCAACGCCACGCAGATTGAAGAAGAAAAGGAAGAAGGCAAACCGTCTACTTTCGGACAATGCCTTGCCTTGCTCGGCAAGCCGTTTATCCTGCTTTGCTTTGTCGGTATCATGTGTCATGTCGGTATCGACGTGGGCACAAACACTACCGCCCCGAAGATTTTAATGGAGCGCATCGGAATGGGATTGGATGATGCAGCTTTTGCAACGAGTCTTTATTTCATTTTCCGTACGGCAGGGTGTTTCCTCGGATCTTTCATATTGCGCAAGATGTCCGCGAAGTCTTTCTTCGCTGTCAGTGTTATTATGATGTTGGCAGCCATGATTGGCTTGTTTATCTTCCACGAAAAGGCAATCATTTATGTTTGTATCGCTTTGATAGGTTTTGGCAACTCGAATGTGTTCTCCGTTATCTTCTCGCAGGCATTGCTTTATTTGCCGGGTAAGAAAAACGAAGTTTCCGGTCTGATGATTATGGGACTTTTCGGCGGAACGGTGTTCCCGCTGGCTATGGGAGTGGCTTCGGACACTTCAATGGGGCAGAACGGCGCAATTGCCGTCATGACTGTCGGTGTACTTTATTTGCTGTTTTATACGTTCCGTATCAGAAAATAATTTTATATTTGAGAATCAATTAAACTCTGTTTATCATGAATAATATAATAGTAGGAATGGGTGAAGCGCTTTGGGACGTGTTGCCCGAAGGAAAGAAAATAGGCGGTGCTCCGGCAAACTTCGCTTATCATGTTTCACAATTCGGCTTTGACAGCCGTGTGGTCAGTGCAGTGGGCAATGACGAACTGGGTGACGAGATCATGTCGGTATTCAAGGAAAAGAAACTGAATACTCAGATTGAACGGGTAGATTATCCTACGGGTACAGTACAAGTGACACTGGACGCTGAAGGGGTGCCTTGCTATGAAATTAAGGAAGGTGTCGCCTGGGATAACATTCCTTTCACGGACGAACTGAAACGTTTGGCGCTGAACACACGTGCCGTTTGTTTCGGATCACTGGCACAGCGCAACGAAGCAAGCCGTGCCACTATCAATCGTTTCTTGGATACAATGCCCGAGATAGATGGACAATTAAAGATATTTGACATCAATCTCCGTCAGGACTTCTACACCAAAGAAGTGTTGCGTGACTCTTTCCAACGTTGTAATGTCTTGAAGATAAACGATGAAGAGCTGGTGACTATCAGTCGTATGTTCGGTTATCCGGGCATTGACTTGCAGGATAAGTGCTGGATTCTGTTAGCTAAATACAACCTGAAAATGCTGATTCTGACTTGCGGCATCAATGGCAGCTATGTATTTACTCCGGGGGTTGTTTCCTTCCAGGAGACTCCGAAAGTCCCCGTGGCCGATACGGTAGGTGCAGGCGATTCCTTTACGGCTGCCTTCTGTGCTTCCATATTGAATGGAAAGCCGGTGCCCGAAGCACACAAACTGGCTGTGGAAGTCTCTGCTTACGTTTGTACGCAGAGCGGGGCGATGCCGGAACTGCCGCAGGTGTTGAAAGACAGACTATTATAATCCTATTTTACATATTGGCAGATTGAATCAGTATCTGTTATCTATGTAGAACCTCTCAAAGTTAAATGTTATGCTTTGAGAGGTTCTGTTTTGATAACGTATGCTTTGAAAAAGCAAGCTACTGGCGGTAAAATGAGATTAACGGATATAACAGATATGGAGAACTTTTTCCGTCTTATTCAATCTGTTCTTTGTGTTCTTTTGAAAGAAAACCATTATCTTTATCCCGATATAGAATAGGATTTTGTATGGTAAGAGGTACGATGAAGAAAGAAAAGCACAGTGCTATGAGATATTTTCGTTGGACGGCAATACTGCTTTGCCTTATTGGGATAACGGCGTGTCGGCAGGATACTCCCCGTTTTCGTATCGGTGTGGCGCAATGTAGTGATGATTCGTGGCGACATAAGATGAATGATGAGATACTTCGTGAAGCGATGTTCTATGATGGTGTATCTGTCGAGATACGTTCTGCCGGTGATGATAACCGCAGACAGGCGGAAGATATTCATTACTTTATGGATAAGGGAGTGGATTTGCTGATCATCTCAGCTAATGAGGCTGCCCCCATGACTCCAATTGTTGAGGAGGCTTACCGGAAAGGAATTCCGGTCATCACGGTCGACCGGAAAATTCTTTCGGATAAATATACTGCTTATATTGGTGCGGATAATTATGAAATCGGTCGTGCGGTAGGCAATTATATCGCTTCCCGCCTGAAAGGGAAAGGTAATATCGTTGAACTGACTGGGTTAAGTGGCTCGACTCCCGCCATGGAACGTCATCAGGGATTTATGGCTGCTATCAGTCATTTTCCCGAGATAAAGCTGATTGATAAAGCAGATGCGGTTTGGGAGCGTGGGCCGGCAGAAGTAGAAATGGACAGTATGCTTCGACGTCACTCGAAGATTGATGCTGTGTATGCGCATAATGACCGAATAGCTCCGGGAGCTTATCAGGCCGCCAAAAAAGCCGGACGGGAAAAAGAAATGATTTTTGTAGGCATTGACGCCCTGCCTGGTAAGGGAAATGGTCTGGAACTCGTGCTCGATAGTGTATTGGACGCGACTTTCATTTATCCTACCAATGGAGATAAAGTACTGCAACTGGCAATGAACATTCTCGAAAAGAAATCTTATCCTCGCGAAACGGTGATGAATACGGCTGTTGTCGACCGTACCAATGCGCATATCATGCAACTTCAGACTACTCATATTTCAGAACTCGACCAAAAAATCGAAACACTGAACGGACGTATCAGTGGTTATCTTTCAAGGGTAGCTACCCAGCAGGTTATCATGTATGGAAGTTTGTTGATTCTGTTATTGGTGGCCGGATTGCTACTTGTCGTTTATAAATCTCTCCGTTCCAAGAACCGGTTGAATAGGGAATTATCAGAACAGAAGAAGCAACTCGAAGAACAGCGGGATAAATTGGAGGAACAGCGTGACCAACTGATTCAACTGTCGCATCAACTGGAAGAAGCGACTCATGCCAAACTGGTTTTCTTTACGAATATCTCTCATGATTTCCGTACCCCTCTGACTTTGGTTGCTGATCCTGTGGAACAATTATTGGCAGACAGAACGCTGACCGGAGACCAGCACCGGATGTTGTTGCTCATTCAGCGTAACGTAAATATTCTCTTGCGCTTGGTCAATCAGATTCTGGACTTCCGTAAATATGAGAACGGAAAAATGGAATATACTCCTGTTCCGGTAAATATCCTTTCTTCTTTTGAAGGGTGGAATGAATCTTTCCAGGCGGCAGCCCGTAAGAAGCATATCCATTTCTCTTTCGATAATATGCCGGATTCGAATTATCATACACAAGCCGATGTGGAGAAGTTGGAACGGATTTATTTTAATCTTCTGTCGAACGCTTTTAAGTTTATGCCGGAAAATGGAAAAGTTGCCGTCCGTTTGTCCACCTTGACAAAAGATGATAGCCGTTGGATTCGTTTTACTGTATCTAATACTGGTTCGATGATTTCTGCCGAACATATTCGTAATATTTTTGATCGTTTTTATAAAATAGATATGCATCATGCCGGTTCGGGAATAGGATTGGCTTTAGTAAAGGCTTTCGTCGAACTGCACGGTGGAACTATATCAGTGGAAAGTGATGAAAAGCAAGGAACTGTTTTTACTGTCGATTTACCGGTACGGACCTGCGAAGTATTTTCTTTGGAAGATTCTTCCGCAACCTCTGTTTCCGAAGTATCTCCCTTGAATAACGCTGTGCCCGTTGAAGAAGAGGAACTGGAGAAGAACTATGATTCTTCCAAACCTTCTGTACTTATCATTGATGATAATGCGGATATTCGTCTGTATGTTCATGGATTACTTCATGCAGACTATACTGTCATTGAAGCGGCAGATGGTTCGGAAGGTATCCGCAAAGCTATGAAATATGTCCCGGATTTGATTATCTCCGATGTAATGATGCCCGGTATTGACGGCGTTGAATGTTGCCGCCGTCTGAAAAGCGAACTGCAAACATGCCATATTCCTGTTATCTTATTAACAGCCTGTTCTTTAGATGAACAGAGGATTCAAGGGTACGACGGTGGTGCGGATTCTTATATCTCCAAACCTTTCAGTTCTCAATTACTGTTGGCACGTGTTCGTAATCTGATAGATTCGCATCGCCGTCTGAAACAATTCTTTGGTGATGGACAGGCATTGGCGAAAGAAGATGTTTGTGATATGGACAAGGAATTTGTAGAGAAATTCAAAGCTTTGATTGATGAGAAGATGGGAGATTCCGGTTTGAACGTAGAAGATTTGGGCAAAGATATGGGG
>NZ_MNQN01000069.1:0-8600 GCF_001915455.1 Bacteroides sp. 43_46
TATCATAGCAGATAGCAACAAGAGTCGGATGTTTCTCCTTTATGTAAGCAGATGCCATATTGCCTAACTCTTTGGGAGTCTTGTTGTAATCGGCCACATGATAATGATAGCTTAGAGAAAGTGTATCTACTAAATACTTGATTCCGTTCCATTCATACAGGCAGCCGATCTCTGCTTTCGGACGGGCATCACGCAGTAATTGGAAGATAGTGGGGAAGATTCCATTCTTGTTTAAAACACGTGACGGAAGTTCCGGAGTTTTAGATCCCCATTCGGTGTATCCGTGAAGTTCGGGACCGGCTCCCATAAACATGGATGCCCAGTTGATAGCACTGGACGAAGGAAGTGCCGAGCGTTTTTTGAGCGTGTAAGCTCCGTCTTCCATTAGTTTCTTGACATTGGGCATGTCTGCTTTAGGCAAGCTGTAAGCTCCCCAACCGTCCAGTCCGATGAGAACAACATGTTTGGCTTTGTCTTTTCCTTTGGCATTGCAGGAGAATGTGAAACAAAAAAGTAGTGCGAATGTAGCAAGTAGCGTAAAAGCGTTTTGTCTATTCATGATATTTTCCATTAAGTAATTAATATTGTTGATTTAATGAATTAAGTTTTCTCATGTATTATTTTATTAGACAAAGGTAGAGTTATTCTGTTGGTGGAACAAATACAATCTTAGCATTAACTCATACTTTTGCATTTTTTATTTCAAACTCAGCCGGAAGCTTTTTTATCTATGTATTATAAATCAATACCACGGTATATGCTACATAGCAGAGTATCATAATGCTTCCTTCTATCCGTGTGATTGTCCGTTTGGCGAAGATCGCAGCAGGTTCTTGATTTTCGTGGAATTTGTGTAGATGATACGCACGGTGAAAACGGAATCTATAATCCCGGACGAGGTTTCCGGTTGGAGACGGCGGTAGATGTGAAAGAAGAAAAAGACAGTTCGACAAAAGAACTGTTGGAACTGTCTGCCAAATACGTGGCGGATAGTGTTTCGCTTGCCCAGAGCTATTTCTATCTTACTTATCTGATAGGTGAAAAACTGTCGGAAGAGAATCTTAATACGATGCAGGTGTATTTTGATGAATTGCAGAAACAAGGAAAGAAGGCGGTATTACGTTTTGCCTACGAGCGGGATTTTATGGGGAGAGCGGCGGTCGGGCCTACCGGAGAGCAGATATTGGAACATCTGGACCAGTTGAAACCTTTTCTGGAGAAAAATAAAGACCTGATTCTGGTGGTACAGGCCGGTATGGTGGGTGCTTGGGGAGAATGGCACAGCTCTGTTCAAGGACTGGAGAACTCAGATGAAACGAAAACTGCTATTTTGGAAAAACTTCTTTCGGTGGTTCCCGAAGAAAGGCAGGTACAGGTAAGGCTTCCTATGTTTAAGAATCTGCTGAAAGATAAGCCGGAGTTATATAAGAGGCTTTCGTTTCATGATGATTTTATTGTGATACGTCCGGATCGTTGGGATGCGGAGTCAAAGAATCGCCTTATTTGGTGGTCGATGGCGAGTTGCCTTGGGGATTCTGGAGTGTAGGTGCCGATCCCGACAGTCCTTCGGCGGGTTGGATTATTGACGGATTGCAGACAGCAAGACGTCTGTTCCTCCAGCACTTCACCTCATTGAGCGTGATACATAATTATAAGGAACAACACCCCAATAATAAGTTTGACGAGAATAATCCTCCTGAATATTCAATGGTAGTCTGGAAGAAAACCATGATAACGGAAGATTCTTTGCATCAGCATCATATGCCTGTATCCGACAGTTATTTCCAAAAGAAAGATGGTACGAAGGTGGAACGTAATATGTTCGATTATATACGCGATCATTTGGGGTATCGGATTGAACTGCAATCTCTTCGGATACCGAAAGCGTTGGAAGCAGGAAAAGACAATCTCCTGAACCTGAGTTTGATAAATAGAGGGTTTGCTACTGTGTTTGGCGAACATCCGGTCTATTTCGTACTGATTGACGATAAAGGGAAAGTCATGGAATTTCCGACCGAAGCAAATCCGTTGGACTGGCAACCGTTCCAGCCGGAAGATTCTACATATACGCCGTTGACGCATTCCGTTGATTTGTCTCTCAGATTGCCGGATTCGGTTGCTCCCGGAAAATATAGGTTAGGGTTGTGGATACCGGACGGTTCGGAAAGGCTGAAATATAATTCCCGTTACGCTATCCGTTGTGCGAATGGGGATACTACCTGGGCGATATCCGATGACGGAAAATATGGCGTTAATGTATTGACGATTGTCGAGGTGAAATAAATGTTAGTTTACTTTTTATCTATGTATTATAAATCAATACCACGGTATATGCTACATAGCAGAGTATCATAATGCTTCCTTCTATCCGTGTGATTGTCCGTTTGGCGAAGAATCCGAACAGCCAGAGCAGGATGCACGAGCCGACCAGTGTGAGCAAGTCGAAGTTGGTGATTCCGCTAAGGTGGAGGGGAGTAATGCTGGCGCTGCATCCCAATACAAAGAAGATATTGAAGAGGTTACTGCCGATTACGTTTCCGATAGCTATTTCCGGATTCTTCTTTAGTGCGGCAACGATAGAGGTGGCAAGTTCCGGCAGAGAAGTTCCCCCGGCCACCAGTGTCAGGCCGATGATTGACTCGCTGACGCCCAGATTGCGGGCGATACCCGTAGCCCCGTTAACAAATAATTGTCCTCCGTAAATTAGTGCAGCCAGCCCTCCGATAATATAAAGAACCGATTTCCACCAGGGGAGCAATTTTATCTCGTTCTCTTCTTCCGGTACGGGATGTTCTTCCTGTCCCCCTGTGGAGGAGGGCTTGGAAGCGATAGCAAATGTATATCCCATAAAGATAGCGAAGAAACAAAGCAATAACAGTCCGTCTACCCTGTTCAGGATATTTTCCGGTGCTTTATCCAGAAAGACGTCATTGGCGCAAACCAACAGGACGACAGAAGATAGAATGCAGAGCGGAATCTCTTTTTTGAGTGTATTCCGGGTGATGACAATCGGAGCGAATAAAGCCGTGCAGCCTACAATCATCAGTGTATTGAATATATTACTTCCTACCACATTACCTATGGCAATGTCCGCACTGCCTTTAAGAGCAGAAGACACACTGACGGTGAGTTCGGGGGCAGAAGTACCGAACGCGACGATAGTAAGCCCGATAACAATGGAGGGGATACGGAGACGTTTGGCAACTGAAGCAGCCCCGTCCGTGAGTCCGTTAGCTCCTAGAAGAATGAGGATTAATCCTCCGATAAGAAACAGTATATTCATGTTTTTTTCTCTTTTAGTGGCAAAGATAATCATTTTCAAAATTGATATGTCAAAAACAATCCGTATGTTTGCTCTGTTTTAGTGAAAAAACAGATTAACCTTAATTCACTGTCAGGGGATATAGGATATGGAAATGAATAAAATGAAACGTTTAGTGTTACTGCTCATTGTACTTTTGGGAACAACGGGAGTACGGGCACAGTTGGGAGAAGCTGTCAAGAAGATATTTGCAGGTGATAGTGTAACTACCGTGCACAACACACCTCTGAACCGGGATTCAGACTCTGTCTATGTGGCCAATCTGCAAAAATCCCTCGAAGCAGCCCGGCTCAACGAGGCGAATATGCGTATGGAAATGGAGCAGATGAAACTGCAAATGGCTGCCGTCGACTCCGTGAAGTACGCCCGGCAGCGTCAACGTATCGATTCTTTGCGACAGTTTACCAAAGGAATCCCTGTGGTAGCCGACGGAGATACCTTATTTTATCTTTTTACCAAACGTGGCGGATACACTCCCCAGCAACGTGCGCAAATGACCGGTGCTGCAATTGAAGAACTGGGAAGACGTTTTAACCTCCGCCCGGACTCCGTGTCGATCGACCATTCGGACATTGTTTCCGATTTGATGTACGGTAACAAGGTGTTACTTTCCCTTACCGATCAGGATGCTTTGTGGGAAGGCATTTCCCGTGATTCTCTTGCGAAGGAAAGACAACAAAACGTTATCACCAAACTGCACGATATGAAAGCCGAACACGGGCTTTGGAGAATGGCGAAACGTGTGCTTTATTTCATTCTGGTGATTGTCGGGCAATACTTCCTGTTTCGCCTGACGAACTGGCTTTTCCGTAAACTGAAAGTACGTATTTTGCGTCTGAAAGATACGAAGATACGACCTGTTTCCATTCAAGGATATGAATTGTTGGATGCCCAAAAACAAGCTAATTTGTTAGTCTTTCTGGCGGGCATCGGGCGGTATATTCTTATGGGATTGCAGTTATTGATTACTATTCCGCTGATTTTCATTATTTTCCCGCAAACAGAAGGACTGGCTTATCGTATATTGGGTTATATCTGGAACCCGATCCGTGGCATTTTTGTGGGTATTATTGATTATATTCCCAAGCTGTTTACAATCATTATTATCTGGTATGCAGTGCGGTATCTGGTACGACTGGTGCACTATCTGGCCCGTGAGATAGAAGCAGGGCGTTTGAAATTCAACGGTTTCTATCCGGATTGGGCAATGCCGACTTTCCATATCGTCCGTTTCCTGCTTTACGCATTTATGATTGCGATGATTTATCCTTATTTGCCGGGTTCTGATTCAGGGGTATTCCAAGGGATTTCGGTATTTGTCGGATTGATTGTATCGTTGGGTTCAAGTACGGTGATCGGTAATATTATTGCCGGGCTGGTGATTACGTATATGCGCCCGTTTAAGTTGGGCGACCGGATTAAACTGAATGATACTACCGGAGATATTATAGAGAAAACACCCCTTGTCACCCGTATCCGTACACCGAAGAATGAGGTGGTTACCGTTCCCAACTCATTTATCATGTCCTCGCATACCGTGAATTACAGTACCTCGGCACGTGAATACGGGTTGATTATCCATTCGGAAGTATCTATCGGATATGATATCCCTTGGCGGCAAGTCAATCAGATATTGATTGATGCGGCATTGAATACTCCCGGAGTGGTGGACGATCCGCGTCCGTTCGTGTTGGAAACATCTTTAAGTGACTGGTATCCGGTTTATCAGATTAATGCTTATATCAAGGAAGCGGATAAGATGACTCAAATCTATTCGGACTTGCACCAGAACATTCAAGATAAATTTAATGAGGCGGGCATTGAAATCATGTCCCCGCATTATATGGCTGTCCGGGATGGAAACGAGACGACAATCCCCAAAGATGACTTGAGAGAAAAATCAGGAAAATAGTTTCTTTACTCTATGATACTTTCTTGATAGATGATGTAATGAGGAAGCTTCTTTCTCATCCGGCAGGAATCAGACTTTCCCGCAACGGATCAGTATTTTCTGTCCATCGTTTAAGGTGCTGGCAAAGAGGTAGGTATCTCCCCCTTCCGCTAACTTGATACGTTTACGGAGTTCTGCCACCGTAGCCGGAAAGTTGCGGACTGTGATATTCGCTTTTTTCAGGTCTGACAGATTCTCCTTTATTTCCTTTTTGTTGAGGCTGCACCGGTTGATGATGCGGAATGTTCTGCCGGGAAAACCTTCAATCTGCGTATCGGAAGTGTAGAGATGACTGTTGGGATGCAGCTTCTTGGCGGAGTAAGCCGCGGCAATGCTGCGGAAAGCACCGGCTTTCAGGAGAGAAGCATTGGGTTCGTACAGATAATTGCCAAGTGTGTCTGTATAGCTGCACTCGCTGTGCTGTTCCTGTTCGCGGGTAAATACGAAGAGTTGTTTTTCCTGCTCTCCTTTTGTGGAGAGGTTTACGCAGTGAACCGGGATTTCTTCCGGTGCTGTCTGTCCGAGTAACAACAGGAGTTCTTTGCATTCGTTATTGACGGAGATGATATGTACCTCCTGTGTGTGCGGCAATTCTTTCAGTGCCTGTGAAAGGTCGAGCATGGGGGAAAGTTTAATCATTATCCGGTTGGCTTTGCTCAACAGGAGTCCTTCGAGCTCGGCCACATTAGGCTCACAGTCGGAAATGGCAACGGTTTTTCCGCCGTGCTCATTGCGGCGGGCGGGGTCGAGAAAGATACAGTCTACCGGAGACATGGCTTCCAGATAGGCTACTCCGTCGTCGTTTCTGACACTTATATGGTTGAGGTCGAGTGCGGGAAAGTTGTGGGCTGCTATGGCGCAGAGTTCTGCCTGACGTTCTACGTAAGTAGCCGATCGGAATCCGGTGGCAAGGAAAGAGCAGTCGATTCCGAATCCTCCGGTCAGGTCGGCCAGAGACTCACCTTGCAGGAGGCTTGCTTTATAACGGGCGGTGATTTCTGAAGAACATTGCTCCAGTGAAAGATGTTTCGGATACCATATATCGTCTATCTCTTTCCAGGAGGGGATTTTCTCGGCTGCGATTTGTCGTCCTGCTATTTGGGTGATAGCAGCCGGTATGTCTACATCGGGGTATTTCCGGGCTTGCAGGGCCAGGTTGCGTACATCGTCGGATTGATGTTCGTTGATAAACTGTCGGGTTTCGGGAGAGATTGGAGTCATAGGTCGTTATTGTTCGGGAAGTGAGATAAATAAGTCTGATGTCCGGATATTGCCTTGTTATTTATGGTATTACCTTATATTTCTGCCTTGCTACATCCCGGCTACAAAAGTTGAAGTGCCACCATTCGCTGGGCAGGGCGCGAAATCCGGCTTCTTTCATTACTCTCCGCAACAGTATCCGGTTCTGCCGTTCCGCCTCACTTATTTTTCCGTTTCGTACCAGTTCACTTTCTTGTGTGATATGGGCTTCTATCCCCAAGTGGTCTACCTTGGTTCCCATAGGCAAGGGTTGTTCGAGAGAATCCTGAATGCTGATGTCTACCGCCAGTCCGTAGTTGTGAAGTCCGCCGCCACGGTTCGGGTTGGAGACGTATTTGTATTTGGGTGTTCCTTTCACTACATTCCACATCTTTTTTTGTACGGACATCGGACGGGCGGCATCGTAGACAACGAGATTGTAGGAAGGATGCAGTTGTTTCAGTGCCTCCTGTGCTTTCACGAGGGCGTATGCTGCGTCGGGATGCAGATAGGCTTCCGACAAATCATCGTAAAGCACCTCTCCGGTGAAATTGTCGGCTTGTGTGTACATCAACTTCACGGTGATACTGCTGTCCAGTTCCGCTATATTGACCAGTCCTAAAGAATCCATGTAGAGAGCCATGGCACTTTTCTTTGGTTGAGGGGCAGGGGAACATTCTTCGCGGGGTTGCATATCATCCGACGGATGTTTGTATTCTGCCATGGTGAGCCTTTCCTTTTCCTTGTGACCGGAAACGGAAGTACATTCTGCCAGAAGCAGACAGAGGACAGGCAAACTATATTTTAGAAATCTCATTCGGGCTTTTGTATTTAGTGCGTCAAAGATACTTCTTTTTGGCTTTAGCTCCAATAAGCTACCTTTAAATCCTGATTGTTGGAGTGACCGGGTGATGCCACGGGGCTGTCACAGTTGTGCCACCCGCTTGGCACAACTGTGACACTTCGATGGCACAACTGTGACAAGCCGGTGGCACAAGGTAGAGGAATAAGGGCTTGTAGCGGCTCTTCCTATCGCTGGATGTTAGCGACTGCTTTCTTCAGATTGGCTGTTCCTTTCCATACGTCAAGCAGGTGCAGGATGTATCCGCTTTCGCTTTTGCTGTTATTGACCGATAGCAGTTCCGCATAGATTTCCCGTTCTTCCCGGTTCAGCCCTTGCAGAAAGGGGATGTTGGTGGTTGTTACTTGCTGTCACAATTGGGTCTTTCAGTATCGAAAGTTGGGCGGGAGTCAGGTTGAAACTGGATTGTACTACGTTGGACAGAGCGATGAGGCAGCGTGCCGTCATATAAGGTTGCGTCAACTTCCCCCAAAAGAAACAGGGAGCGTCTTTTTTCTCTATTTCACTGTATTTGGCGAGGCATAGTTCGTCCTGGTCGGCAGCGCGTTGCAATGCAGACAGAGCGGCGTATTGATAAGAAATGGTATCAGCCATAGTTGGATAAATAGGTATTGGGTTGCTTATTGCCCCAATATAGAAATTTATTTCTTGCAAGAAAAGAAGTTGCGGGATTTACATTACTTCTGAGGGTATGTTTCACATTATAAGTTGAATAATTGAAGTTTGTAGAAGTAATATAACTACAATTCTTTATAATTTTGAACTATTCTTTATACATAAAAATATTATTCTTTATAACTAATATTAAATCATATTCTGCATTTAAATGTAAAATGATACCTTTGTTCGAGATTTAAATACCGTAATGACATAATTTAATTTATTAGATATACCGTATGAGCCATTTGTGAAAATCGCTCCAATATTGTTTGTTTTGTTTGTGTTATCCCATTTTGAGTGTCAAGTGTGACATCAGAATGGGATTTTTATTTTCTCAGATAGAACTCTTTAAAACTTTACATTGATCCAAAACTTGCCCGTCTTTTATGTTGAGCCGCTTTTATTTAAGAATAGACATATAACAAACAAAGAAGCCTTGTAAACATTACATTTACAAGGCTTCTTATGTGGACCAGCCTGGGCTTGAACCAGGGACCTCCAGATTATGAGACTCTAATACTAACCTTGTATAAGGCAGATTGTCAACACATTAATTATCTCTATGT
>NZ_MNQN01000124.1:0-62392 GCF_001915455.1 Bacteroides sp. 43_46
AATTTTGGAAAGACTGAAACGAGCAAGCGAATAACTATTCTATCTCCTTGATTCGCTCTATCTGGCGATTCAGAACTTCATTAGAGATTAATCCTCTTTATTAATCCTAAAAGCAAAATCCTTGCAACTTTTACTGAATTTCAGTTAGTTGCAAGGATTTCTTGAGGTTCCTGGCGGATTCGAACCGCCGTACACGGTTTTGCAGACCGCTGACTAAGCCACTCATCCAAGGAACCATTTTTCTCGTTTGCGGTTGCAAAGGTAGTACAAATTTTGAAATTACCAACTATCCACAGCAATTTTTCTTTGTACTTTTTTTCTTTACACCACACTCTTTACGCTTCTTCTCTAGCATATCCTTTAGTTCACAGCCACTTACACAACTGTCACAAGGATTTTTATTTTCTCGCGTACGACGAAAAAAAAGAAAGATTCCATATATAATACGAGCAATACAGAGTACTACCAGTACTCCTACTACCCATTCCTGCCAATTAATCATACAAATAATCCTCCAATCTGATAAACGGCAAAGGATACAAGCCAAGCCAATACCGTAGTATAACAAGCTGCAAACAATGCCCATTTCCAACTACCGGACTCCTGTTTTATAGCAGCCAATGCCGCAATACACGGGAAGTAAATCAGTACAAAAAGCATATAACAGAATGCGACCAACGGAGTGATCGGAATCCTTTCTGCCAAACTTACCGAATCTGCATCCGGATCATCGACATACAACACTCCCAATGTACTTACCACCAGCTCCTTTGCCCCCACTCCTGAAATCAAGCCAATTCCAAGTTTCCAGTCAAACCCCATAGGTTCTATCACCGGCTCTATCGCACGTCCTAACTGACCGATATAAGAATTTTCCTGTTGCTCGGCAACTGTCTCGTATGCATCATGATTCGGATAATATCCCAGAAACCAAATTATAACAGAAGCGACCATAATAATTCCGCCCATTTTTTTCAAATACTGCGCTCCCTTTTCCCATGTATGGCGAAAGATCGATTTCGCAGTCGGCATACGATACGGCGGGAGTTCCATAACGAACGGAGTATCGTCACCCTTCACCAAGAACTTGCTAAACAACCGTGCTAACAGCACAGCCAGAAAAATACCAATTGCATAGATGCTTAACAATACCAAGCTCGCATTGTTCGGAAAGAAAGCTCCTACCAACAACAAGTAAATAGGTAAGCGCGCACTACATGACATAAGTGGATTAATCAACATCGTAATGAGACGACTTTTCCGGTTTTCGATAGTACGTGAAGCCATAATAGCAGGTACATTACATCCGAATCCCATAATCAAAGGTATAAACGATTTTCCGTGCAACCCCATTTTATGCATAATCTTATCCATAATAAACGCCGCACGAGCCATATAACCGGAATCCTCCATTAATGAAATACAGAAATACAAAATCAGAATATTTGGTAAAAAGACAATAACGCCTCCTACACCACCCACAATGCCGTCAACCAACATATCTTTCAACGGGCCATCCGTCATATTGTTACGAATCAAATCGCCTATTTGTTCCACCAACCATTCAATCCCCATCATCGGATATTCCCCGAGCACAAAAGTACCTTCAAACATCAGATACATGAAAAGGAAGAAAATAGGATATCCCCAAATACGGTGAGTGACAATGGAATCCAACACTTTTGTAGTCTGCGCCTGTTCCAAATGGTTATCAGTAAAAGTTTCTTTCAGCGCACCACTGATAAAACCATATTTCGCATCCGTAATAGCCGACTCGCAATCTTCATTCATCGTATCCTGTACGCGTTTGGCCATTTTATCACGAATACGCAGGATTTCCTCCGCATTCGGCAAAGTACGTACAAAACTCTCTATGTCCGGATCATTCTCCAACAATTTTATTGATAGAAAACGGGTAGAGTACTTATGGCGAATGAACTCATTCTTGGAAACTTCTTCTTTTACAGCCTCAATAGCTTTCTCCAAATCAGGTCCATGATTGATATGAATATGGCGGAACACACGCCCGGTCCTTTTATGTTCGCGTACATAATCTTCCAGATGTTCCTCTTCATGATTCTTACGGTCCTCCAAAGAATCATGCCATTCGGTCAGATCCTTCAATACTTCCGGATTCATATTCCCCTGTTTATCAAAGAAATCGACGCCTTCATAAAGGTTGATTACGACATGAAACAAGGTATCCAATCCACGGTTCTTCTTACTGACAGTAGGTAACATCGGTACTCCAAACAGTTTGCTCAGCAAATGATAGTCTAATGTATTCCCACTGGATTCCAATTCGTCATAAATATTCAAAGCCACCACCATACGGACATTCATGTCAATCAATTGCGTCGTAAGATATAAATTCCGTTCGAGGTTGGAGGAGTCTACTACATTAATAATCACATCCGGCGTTTCATCTATAATATGACGACGGACATAAATTTCTTCGGGCGTGTATGCAGATAACGAATATGTCCCCGGCAAATCTACAATACGAAAATGATACCCTTCAAAATCAAAATGCCCTTCTTTGGCATCCACAGTCACACCACTATAATTTCCGACATGCTCATGGGCACCGGAAGCCAGATTGAAAAGAGAAGTCTTGCCCGAGTTCGGATTCCCGACCAAGGCAACATTAATGGTACGGCGTTTACCTAACGCCAACCGCTTCATATCTTCTTCTTTTACAGAAACATCTTCAGGCAAACCTTCGTGATAAATAGTTTCGCCGGCTTGTTTTTTTGCTTCTTCTTCACTGACTACCTCAATCATCTCAGCTTCCTGACGACGCAAAGAAATTTCATAACCTAAGACTTTATATTTAATGGGATCTTTCAATGGAGCATTCAATAAAACTTCAACGGTTTTACCTTTAATAAAACCCATCTCCACGATACGTTTACGAAAACCACCGTGTCCCAGCACCTTTACGATGACACCTTTTTCGCCTGTTGTTAATTCGGACAAACGCATAACTCTCTAAATTTTCGGCAAAGATAATTCATAACTTCGGAGCACGCAAATTATTTAGATTGTTTTTAAATAAGAGTCATTTCTAATCGAAAAACTTCCTCACTAAAAAAGATCTGGTAATCAGAAAAAGAGGAAACAGAAGGAGAAGTTCCTGAAAAATTCAAAAGACTAAGCAAGAAACTATTATCTTTGCAAACATGATACAGCAACGGATTACACAATATATAGAAAAGAATCATCTGTTTTCATCAGACAGCAAAATTCTGGTAGCATTGAGCGGCGGCGCCGACTCTGTGGCACTGCTACGTATTCTCCACACAGCAGGTTATCACTGCGAAGCCGCACATTGTAACTTTCATTTACGCGGCGAGGAATCAAACCGCGATGAATCATTTGTCCGCCAACTCTGCCTGAAATACAACATCAGATTGCATACCGCTGATTTCAACACAACCCAATACGCAGCCGAAAAGCATATTTCGATAGAAATGGCAGCGCGGGAACTCCGTTATAACTGGTTTGAAGAAATTAAAAATAAATACCGGGCCGATGTCATTGCCGTTGCTCATCACCAGGACGACAGTATAGAAACAATGTTACTCAATCTAATCCGTGGCACAGGAATCACCGGATTACTCGGAATCCGTCCTCGAAACGGAGCTATTGTACGTCCACTCCTTTGTGTCAACCGCAAAGAGATCATTCAATATTTACAAAACATTGAACAGGATTATGTAACCGATAGTACAAATCTGGAAGATGAATACACCCGCAACAAGATCCGGCTCAACCTCCTTCCACTTATGGAGGAGATTAATCCATCCGTCAAGAATAGTCTGGTGGAGACGAGTAATTATCTGAATGATGTAGCTACTATATACAATAAATGTATAGCAAAAACAAAAGCAAGAATAGTCACACCAGAAGGAATCCGGATCAGCAGTTTGTTAAAAGAAGCTGTACCCGAAACTATTTTATTCGAGACTCTGCATCCACTCGGCTTTAACTCCACACAAATCAAAGATATTGCAAACTCACTTCATGGACAATCGGGAAAACAGTTTGCCAGCAAAGAATGGAGAGTGATTAAAGACAGGGAATTTTTGCTACTGGAAGAAATCCGGTCTGAAGAAAAAGACATCCCCCCTTTTCAATTAATTAAAGAAGAGAAAGAATACACGTCAAATTTTCAGATTCCACGGGAAAAAGGAACAGCATGTTTTGACGCTGACAAGTTGAATGAAGAAATCTATCACCGTAAATGGCAAATCGGTGATACTTTTATTCCTTTCGGAATGAAAGGCAAGAAAAAAATAAGCGATTACCTGACCGACCGCAAATTTTCTATCAGTCAGAAAGAGCGTCAATGGGTGCTCTGTTGCGGAGAACGCATTGCATGGCTGATAGGCGAACGAATAGATAACCGCTTCCGTATTGATGAAACAACGAAACGCGTTGTTATTTACAAAATAGTCTGAGGCTGTTTCTGCTTCTTGAAACAATCCGATAATAAAGCCGCAAAAGGAGTATCATACACTTTTGCATTCCTAGGACAGACTTTCACGCAAGCACAGCATTTGATGCATTTGGTTTCATCTACATTTAGTTCATCGCCTTTTGTAATAGCACCCGCCGGACAATGAACCACACACAACCCACAATGTGTACACAGACTCTCATCTTTTACCCACGGAGTACGAGGAAGCGGTGTGCCACTTTTACGTAACTTGATAACCTTCCTCAAAAAACGAAATAAGGGGAAGAAAGGCTGCCTCGGGCGTTTGATAGCACGGACATCTATCGGATAAAGAGTATCCGGGCCGGTAGCCGTTTTTATTTTTTCTATGATCTTTTTCCCGAACTCCGTAGCCAGAGCCAGGTCCGAATCATTCGGACGTCCGGCAGCAATCGGATGTTCATCCGTACTATATGAATGCTCACCGATAAAAGTTGCGCCGGCAATCACTTTCAATCCGTGGGGAAGGGCGAAAGCGTCCAATTCCATTAAGGCTTTTTCATAAGCACGATTGCCATAAACCACAACCAACACAGTAGGTGTATCCAAGCCACGAATATTCTGCAAACGTTCCATTGCCAAAGGAGCTACACGACCTCCATATACGGGAACTACGATAATAGCCAATGCAGATGCAGGAATTACAGCTTCCCCGGTAGTCTGCAAAGTGACATTAACAGGAAGAATATTTTTTATTCCTGTTCCGTGAACAATCGCCTCGGCAACTTGTTTTGATGTGTGTGTAGGCGAAAAATAAATTAAATGAGCTTCATTTACTGTCATACTATTTTCTTTTATGTAGCAAAGATACACTTTTACGTTGAAAAAAAGGTTTGATTGTTTATGAAACCAAAAAAATTTATTATCTTTGCCCCGTTGAAACATTCTACGATTCAACATATACATCCCTAATTCATAATAAAAACAAAACGTATGCTCGCATATCTGTGACCGGAGAGTCATAGTAATGCTGTCCATAATTCAGCAAAAAAGAAATATTAATAACTTACCATACTATATGTATAACATTATCCAATTAAACGACAAAGACCTGTCGGAACTTCAAGTTATTGCCAAAGAGTTAGGCATAAAAAAAACAGACTCATTAAAAAAGGAAGACCTTGTTTACAAAATACTCGATGAACAAGCAATCGCCGGAGCCACAAAGAAAGTTGCCGCAGACAAGCTTAAAGAAGAACGCAAAGAAGAACAAAAGAAAAAGCGTTCACGCGTAGCGCCTGCCAAGAAAGATAACAAAGTAGTTTCCGCAACCAAGGAAGGAGAAGCTGAGAAAGCCAAAGAAGCTGCTCCTGCCAAGCCACAACAGCCTTCTAAAAAAGAGGAAAGTGCAAATAAAGAAAAAGAGACTCCTGCTGTTGAAGTTAAAGCAGAAAATACCGCAGCTCCTAAACGTAAAGTAGGCCGTCCGCGTAAAAATGCCGATGCAGCAGAGCAAAAAGAAGTTGAAAGCGTGAAAACTGCAACTCCTAAAGTAACGGAAGATAAAGTAGTTACTGAGAAAGCTCCTGAAGTAATAGAAAAAGCAGTCCCGGCACAAGCTCCCGAAAAGAAAACAAAAGCCAACAAACCTGCTGAAGAGAAGAAAGTAGTAGTGAAACCGCAACCGCAAAAGAAAGCCGAACCCGTTATAGACGAAGAAAGCAATATCTTATCCGGTGCCGACGACGATGATTTTATTCCTATCGAAGATCTGCCTTCAGAAAAGATAGAACTTCCCACCGAACTTTTTGGAAAATTCGAAGCCACCAAAACTGAACCGGCACAAACTGCTACCGAACAACAAGCACCACAGCCACAACAACAGGCTCATCAGCAACAACAGCAACAACGTCCACGCATTGTCCGTCCGCGTGACAACAATAATGGCAATAATAATGCTAGCAATAATAACAATAACGCCAATAATAATAACAATAATAACTTCCAACGTAACAATAACCAAAATCAGAACCAGCAGCGTGTACCGATGCCGCGTCCTGCCCAGCCAAACAACGCGAACGAAAATCTTCCGGTACCACAACAGCAGCAGGAACGTAAAGTTATTGAGCGTGAAAAGCCTTATGAATTCGATGACATCCTTAATGGAGTAGGCGTACTGGAAATTATGCAGGATGGATACGGATTCCTCCGTTCTTCCGATTATAATTACCTTTCTTCTCCTGACGATATCTATGTATCACAGTCGCAAATCAAGTTATTTGGCCTGAAAACCGGTGACGTGGTAGAAGGAGTTATCCGCCCGCCCAAAGAAGGAGAGAAATATTTCCCGTTAGTAAAGGTATCGAAGATTAACGGACGTGACGCCGCTTTCGTTCGCGACCGTGTTCCTTTCGAACACCTGACACCGCTTTTCCCGGATGAAAAGTTCAAACTCTGCAAAGGCGGTTATTCGGATTCCATGTCTGCCCGCGTAGTAGATCTTTTCGCTCCAATCGGTAAAGGTCAACGTGCTTTAATCGTAGCCCAGCCTAAAACCGGTAAGACAATTTTAATGAAAGACATTGCAAATGCCATTGCAGCCAATCATCCGGAAGTATACATGATTATGTTGCTTATCGACGAACGTCCGGAAGAAGTAACAGATATGGCGCGCAGCGTCAATGCCGAAGTTATCGCTTCTACCTTTGATGAACCGGCAGAGCGCCACGTGAAAATCGCAGGTATCGTATTGGAAAAAGCAAAAAGACTGGTAGAATGCGGCCACGACGTAGTTATATTCCTTGATTCTATTACTCGTCTGGCACGTGCATACAACACAGTATCTCCTGCATCGGGCAAAGTACTTTCCGGTGGTGTGGATGCAAACGCACTTCATAAGCCGAAACGTTTCTTTGGTGCTGCCCGTAACATCGAGAATGGTGGTTCACTGACAATCATCGCAACTGCATTGATTGATACCGGTTCTAAAATGGACGAAGTTATCTTCGAAGAATTCAAAGGTACAGGTAACATGGAGTTGCAACTCGACCGCAACCTGTCCAACAAACGTATCTTCCCGGCAGTCAACATTACCGCATCCAGTACTCGTCGTGACGATCTGTTACTTGATAAGACAACTCTCGACCGTATGTGGATTCTCCGTAAATATCTTGCCGACATGAATCCGATCGAAGCAATGGACTTCGTAAAAGACCGTCTGGAAAAAACCAGAGACAACGATGAATTCCTGATGAGCATGAACAGCTAATTAGCAGTAAACCATAAATAATGAACGGTGAACAGAATGCGTTATAATCGCAGTTTGTTCACCGTTTATAGTTTTATCACCCGTCATTTATTCCAATTTTGTACAAAAAACTTTCACTTGCGTCCAAAACAAGTATTCCCCCCTTTTTTGCTTTCCCTTTTTTCCTACTTTTGCTTCAAAATCAAGTATCACTTAATTCTAACCAAGAATGAAAACAATTTATCCTTTCATGGGATTGGCTCTTTGCGGCATAGCAGCCCAAGCACAAGAAAAGCCCAATTTTCTGATTATCCAATGCGACCATCTTACACAACGCGTCGTTGGCGCCTACGGTCATACACAAGGTTGCACCCTTCCTATCGACGAAGTAGCTTCAAGAGGAGTTATCTTTTCCAATGCTTATGTAGGCTGCCCCCTCAGCCAACCGTCACGCGCCGCTTTATGGAGTGGCATGATGCCTCATCAAACTAACGTACGCTCCAACTCCAGCGAACCGATCAATACACCTATACCGGAAAACGTTCCGACATTAGGAAGCCTTTTTTCGGAAAACGGTTACGAAGCTGTACACTTCGGAAAAACGCACGATATGGGTTCATTAAGAGGATTCAAACATAAAGAGCCGGTAGCAAAGCCATTTACCGACCCGGAATTTCCGGTCAATAATGATAGTTTTCTGGACGTAGGAACCTGCGAGGACGTTGTTTCCTATTTAAGCAATCCTTCGGAAAAACCTTTCATATGCATTGCCGATTTTCAGAATCCCCATAATATCTGCGGATTCGTAGGAGAAAATGAAGGAGTACATACTGACCGACCTGTCAGCGGCACACTCCCGGAACTGCCCGACAATTTCGATGTAGAAGACTGGAACAACATACCTACCCCGGTGCAATACATCTGTTGCAGCCACCGGCGTATGACGCAAGCCTCCCATTGGAGTGAGGAAAATTACCGCCATTACATCGCCGCTTTCCAGCACTATACAAAAATGGTATCCAAACAAGTAGACAGTGTTTTGAAAGCATTATACTCCACCCCCGCAGGAAAGAACACAATCGTTGTTATCCTTGCCGACCATGGTGACGGAATGACTTCACACCGTATGGTGACCAAGCACATCAGTTTCTATGATGAAATGACAAACGTACCATTTATCTTTGCAGGTCCCGGTATCAAGCATCAGAAAAAACCGGTAGACCACTTACTCACGCAGCCTACACTAGACTTATTGCCAACCCTCTGTGACCTGGCCGGCATTCCTGTTCCCGCAGAAAAGGCAGGAATCAGCCTCGCACCGACATTAAAAGGAGAAAAACAAAAGAAGACTCATCCATATGTTGTATCCGAATGGCATAGTGAATATGAATACACAGTTACTCCCGGACGTATGGTACGTGGCCCCAGATACAAGTACACCCATTATTTGGAAGGCAACGGAGAAGAACTCTATGACATGAAGAACGACCCGGGTGAACGTAAGAACCTCGCCAAGAATCCCCAATATGCCAAGGTTCTTGCAGAACACCGTGCCATGCTCGACGACTACATCACCCGGTCAAAAGATAATTACCGCAGTCTGAAAGTAGACGCCGACCCGAGATGCAGAAATCATACTCCCGGCTACCCCAACCACGAAGGCCCTAGCGCACGTGATATTATCAAAAGAAAATAAATTAGAAAAAAAGAGCGAAGATTCTTGTCAGTCTTCGCTCTTTTTGTTTCTTTTGCATAAAACCTTGCAAACAAACATTCGGTGAATAGAAACTTACACCACATAATTACTACAATTATAACGGTATTCATATCGGTAACATTGTACGCTGCACATACTAATGCAGAACGTCTGTCTTTATTACAGCCGCTCATTCAGTATGACCTTGCTTTTAACACCGGCGTCACCACAGACAGTATTATCTTATGGGAGAAGCTGTTAACACCTGAACTTGAAAAGCAGCAACGATACGACATCTTATTCCAGCTCAAAGCAATGGCGGTTCAGTCATCAATAACAGAAGGAAATATCAGCCTGGCTATTGACAACGCCAATTCAATGTATAAGAAAGCTAAAGAGATAGACTACCCGCTAGGAACAGCTCTTGCACTACGTGCAATCGGAAATACATATTTAAGCTCATCAACACCACAAGTTGCCATAGGTTCTTATGAAGAAGCAATAGAGATTATGCAACAGATACCCGAAGCCGACATCTATTTAAAAAACGCATTATCTCAAATGATACTTATTAAGCTCAATAACCGGCAAATGGCAGGTATTGAGAAAGATATCAACTACCTGGAAGCTCTTTGCGACAAAAGGCCCGATTCACCTTGCTATTTTTATCTTCCCTGTTGCCGTGCGTTTTATGAGATACAGTCAGACAAACTCCCTTCGGCATTGGAACATCTGCAAAAAATGGAGCGAATCTATGCCAAACATCCGTATCCATATTTTCTTCTGTTAATCAAATACTTATATGCTTCCTACCATATCGCCGCAAAAGAATATACCCAGGCATTGCAATCGTATGATGAATTACTGCCATACGTCAAAGAATCCGGTTCGTACAAAGACATACAGATATCACAAGAACGGGCAAAAGTTCTTTCATTAATGGGACGTATCGAAGAAGCATGTGAGGAATATGAAGTGATTAACGCACGCAAAGACTCACTTGACGCCAATAGCTATCTGCGCCAGATCAATGAATTGCATACTCTCTATCAGATTGACAAGAATGAATTAAACAACATAAACAGGCAAAAGAAAATCTTATACTGGAGCTGGTTTATTATCCTGTCTGTCCTCTCCTTAATTATATTCTTCATCTTCCGCATCAAAAGGAACAACAAACGTCTGATCCAATCGCAACAAGAACAAGAAAAAGTAAAGAAACAGGCAGAAAATTCGATTCGCACTAAAAGCCTTTTTCTCTCTAACATGAGTCATGAGATTCGTACTCCGCTCAACGCCTTATCCGGCTTTTCCACCATTCTGACGGAAGAATCCATTGATGAAGAAACGAGAAAACAGTGCAATGATATTATCCAGCAAAATTCGGAACTGTTGCTAAAGTTGATTAATGACGTGATTGACTTATCCAGCCTTGAAATTGGAAAGATGACATTCAAGTTCAAAATATGCGATGCAGTAGGACTATGCAGAAACGTCATTGATATGGTGGAAAAGATAAAGCAGACCCATGCAGACGTCCGCTTCTCCACTCCTCTCGATTCCTTGGAACTACTGACAGATAGTGCCCGCCTGCAACAGGTACTGATCAACCTGCTTATCAATGCAACTAAATTCACCTCACAAGGCTCTATCACTCTGCAACTTGAGCAACAAACGGAAGATACGGCACTTTTCTCTGTCACCGATACCGGCACAGGAATCCCTAAAGAAAAACAGAAAAAGATATTCAACCGTTTCGAGAAGCTCAATGAAAATGCCCAAGGTACGGGGCTCGGACTATCGATTTGCCAACTCATCATCGAACAACTGGGAGGTAGTATCTGGATCGACCCCGATTACGAAGAAGGTTCACGTTTCTTGTTTACACATCCTATTGACAAAAGCGACCAAGGAAAGGAGGAAACAAGATGAAACGATTAATACTACTGCACATAGTCTGTTGCTGCTTTCTTGTCGGAAAAGCCGATTATGAAATGAACACGGACAGTTTGATACAGGTGTTTCAAAACCTGCCTCATGACTCAACCCGTCTTGTAGCTTTAAACAACATTATAAGAATAGAACAGAATAATCCTAAATGCATCCAGTTCTCGGACACTTTAATGAAAGAAGCATTGTTTCAGAAGGATGATAAATACGCAGGACTGGCAGCCTATTATCACCTATTGTACTATTATAACCACAACAAAACAGACAGCGTAGCGAAATGGATTACACAAATGGAACCACACGTCCACAAATCCGGTATATGGGATTATTTCTTCGACGCCAAACGTTTCCAGATCGACTTGTACACTTACAACGAAGAATACGAGCGTGCCATTAGCGAGGCAAACAAGATGAAGCAACAAGCTTTCGAAAAAAACAATCATCGGGGACTGGTAGCCGCTCATCAGTGTCTGAGCAATGCCTACATCGGCAGTCAACGTTGGGAGGAAGGCATCAAAGCACTGGAAGAAGCCTACAAGCTACTTGCTCCGGACGCTAATCCGGTAGTTCGCATCTCGGTACTGTCGCAATTGGTATCTGTCACCAAAGAAATGAAGAATAACAGCAAGCTGTTTAAATACCTGCAAGAACTCGAAAGCACACTCTATAAACATATCAAGGAAAATCCTTCTCTTAAAGACGGTTTCTCTGACGTATTTCTGTTCAACGAATTGTTCTATGCTTATTATTACCTGAATACCCAACAGCCGCAAAGAGCCTATGAACATCTGGTGAAAGCTAAGGAATATCAGAACGAAAACAACTATTTCATGTATCAGGTACTTTATTTCGACACCTACGCCAGATATTACAAATATATCGGTGAATATCAAAAAGCCTCAGATTATATCGACACCACATTAGTCATGCTAAAAGACAACTATGCCAGCGACTATGCCGAACAGTTATTGGTGAAAGCTAAAATATGGGTAAAGGCCGGCGATAGCGAAAAGGCCGTTCCACTATATCAGAAGGCACTTGCCATTAAAGATTCCGCCTCCATGTCGCTTGCAAACAATCAAATGGAACAAATAAAGAGCAGTTATCAACTGGATAAAATCAATATGGAACAACAACGGCACAACAACCGGATTCGCCTCATCTTTCTGGCTGTGATTATCGTTGTTTTATTTGTATTATTCATTTTCATGTTCCGTCTGGCTATGGTACGAAAGGCATTGAAACGTTCGGAAAACGAAATCCGCAAAGCCGCCGCAACCGTTCGGGAAACGAATGAAATAAAGAACCGCTTTCTTTCGAACATGAGTTATAACATCCGCACTCCGCTCAATAACGTAGTAGGATTCTCGCAACTCATAGCGTGTGAACCGAATATTGATGAAGGAACAAGGAAGGAATATTCGAACATAATCCACCAAAGCTCTGAAAAGTTAATGAGACTTGTCAACGATGTGCTCGACTTATCACGCCTGGAAGCTCAAATGATGAAATTCCAGATACAAGTTTACGATGCTGTCGAACTATGCAACGAAGCATGTTATATGGCACGTATGAAGAATGAAACGACAGGCATCCAAGTCCGATTCTACACAGAAACGAAGTCACAGCCCGTCCGCACAGATACCGCCCGCCTGACACAGATGATACTTAGCACACTGGTTTACCCGCATGAATACCAGCAAGACCAAAAACAGGAACGCGTCATCCGTTTCATACTCAGCCGGAAAGATGAAATGCTTCATTTCCAAATCATTAATTCGCCGTTGGCGGATACTACCTTTGTCTCACAGGAAACTGTCATCCGGCACGAAATCAACCAATTATTGCTGACACATTTCGGAGGAACCTATCAAATCAATACCCAAACCCCGGAGGGTCCGGAAATTGTTTTCACCTACCCGATCGCTTCCGATTCGGAATAAAGCGCTATCTTTGCAAAATGTAAACTTAAACGCTTAATATGTATACCAACAAACAGATTTGGAGTGTCAGTTACCCGATACTACTCAGCTTGCTGGCACAAAATGTCATCAATGTCACCGATACGGCGTTCCTGGGTCACGTAAGTGAAGTTGCCTTGGGAGCTTCTGCTATGGGCGGACTATTCTATATATGTGTATTCACCATCGCATTCGGATTCAGTACCGGTTCGCAAATCGTCATTGCGAGACGTAACGGCGAAGGACGCTACACAGATGTAGGTCCGGTGATGATTCAGGGAGTTATGTTCCTATTTGTAATGGCATTACTACTCTTCGGTTTCACCAAGGCTTTCGGCGGCAACATCATGCGGTTGCTGGTTTCCTCGGAATCAATCTACAAAGGGACAATGGAGTTTCTGGACTGGCGTATCTACGGATTCTTCTTCTCATTCATCAATGTTATGTTCCGGGCACTGTATATCGGAATCACACGTACTAAAGTGCTGACCATTAACGCAGTCGTCATGGCATTGACCAATGTCGTGCTGGACTACGCACTGATCTTCGGGAAATTCGGTCTGCCCGAAATGGGTATCAAGGGAGCCGCCATTGCTTCCGTACTGGCCGAAGCCTCCTCTATCCTATTCTTCCTCATCTACACATATGTCACTATCGACTTAAAGAAATACGGACTGAACCGTCTGCGTTCGTTCGACCCTGCACTGTTGATGCGGATTCTCAGCATTTCCTGCTTCACCATGCTCCAATACTTCCTGTCAATGGCTACATGGTTCGTATTCTTTGTTGCCGTAGAACGGCTGGGACAACGGGAACTGGCGATTGCCAACATAGTCCGGAGTATCTACGTCGTATTGCTGATTCCGGTCAATTCACTGGCAACCACCACAAACAGTCTTGTCAGTAATGCTATCGGTGCGGGAGGTATCAAGCACGTAATGCCGCTTATTAATAAAATTGCGAGATTCTCGTTCTTTATTATGCTGGGGCTGGTAGCAGTCACAGCACTATTCCCGCAACTACTGTTGTCCGTCTATACCAGTGAGGCAGCACTGATTGCAGAATCCGTCCCTTCAGTCTATGTGATTTGTATCGCCATGCTCATCGCATCGGTAGCCAATGTTGTGTTCAACGGTATCTCGGGCACAGGAAACACACAAGCCGCCTTACTGCTCGAAACAATTACAATTATCATTTACGGCTCGTATATCATTTTCATCGGGATGTGGCTCAAAGCACCGATTGAAATCTGCTTTACCATTGAGATTGTGTACTATACCTTGTTATTGATAACGAGTTATATTTATCTCAAAAAAGCAAAATGGCAGAATAAAAAGATATAAATACAAGAGATTTTTGTACATTTGCAGGCTCAAAATATTAATTCGTAATTAAATAACTATGTTCGATAATTTAAGTGAAAGACTAGAACGGTCATTCAAGATTCTGAAAGGTGAAGGCAAAATCACCGAAATTAACGTGGCGGAAACGCTGAAAGATGTACGCAAGGCACTTCTTGATGCCGATGTAAACTACAAGGTAGCAAAGAATTTCACAGATACCGTGAAAGAAAAAGCTCTTGGACAGAACGTACTTACAGCAGTGAAACCAAGCCAGTTGATGGTGAAAATCGTGCACGACGAACTGACCCAGTTAATGGGTGGCGAGACTGTCGAAGTTGATATTGATGCCCGCCCGGCAGTAATCCTGATGTCAGGTTTGCAAGGTTCCGGTAAGACTACCTTCTCCGGTAAGCTGGCCCGGATGCTGAAAACCAAGAAGAACCGCAAGCCATTACTGGTAGCTTGTGACGTTTACCGTCCGGCAGCTATCGAACAGTTGCGTGTGTTGGCAGAGCAAATTGACGTACCGATGTACTGCGAACTGGAAAGCAAGAACCCGGTAGAAATCGCGCAACACGCTATCCAGGAAGCTAAAGCCAAAGGATACGACCTCGTAATCGTCGATACAGCCGGACGTCTGGCAGTAGACGAACAGATGATGAACGAGATTGCCGCTATCAAGGAAGCAATCAATCCGAACGAAATTCTGTTTGTGGTTGATTCCATGACCGGACAGGACGCTGTGAATACGGCCAAAGAATTTAATGAACGTCTGGACTTCAACGGTGTGGTACTGACCAAGCTCGACGGTGATACCCGTGGTGGTGCGGCGCTTTCTATCCGTTCGGTAGTCAACAAGCCGATTAAGTTTGTAGGTACAGGCGAAAAGTTGGACGCGATCGACCAGTTCCACCCTGCCCGTATGGCAGACCGTATCCTCGGTATGGGTGATATCGTTTCGTTGGTAGAACGTGCGCAGGAACAATACGACGAAGAAGAAGCTAAACGTTTACAGAAGAAGATTGCCAAGAATCAATTCGACTTCAACGACTTCCTCAGCCAGATTGCACAAATCAAGAAAATGGGTAATTTGAAAGACCTTGCTTCCATGATTCCGGGAGTAGGAAAAGCAATCAAAGACATTGATATCGATGACAATGCTTTCAAGAGTATCGAAGCTATCATCTACTCCATGACTCCGGCAGAGCGTTCCAACCCGGAAATCCTGAACGGTTCACGCCGCACACGTATCGCGAAAGGTAGCGGTACAACGATTCAGGAAGTAAACCGCCTGTTGAAACAATTCGACCAGACTCGTAAAATGATGAAAATGGTAACCAGCAGCAAAATGGGTAAGATGATGCCTAAGATGAAGAAATAAAAGATTTCGTTTCAAATTCTAATAAAGAAAGGAAGCTTCCGGCTTCCTTTCTTTATTTTTTTAAACCCCTCCTCTCCTTTCCTACATCTACTTTATGTGATTTTCTCCTTATAATCACATCAGCTCTGTCATTCAATTGTAATGATTACAATTTTACATAGATTTTATATGTATATTCATTTTTATTTGTTTACTTTGCAAAAAATAACAGAACAAAAGCACGAATATGCACTACGTCTACGTAATGGTATATATTTCACTGGCAGTTGCGATGCAACTACTTACGGGAAATTTTCCGGTTTCCTTTTTCGCCTTTCCGCTCAATCTTGTTTTTGCGGCGCTATGGCTTTTCTTGTTATGGATGTTGTATAAGGAATATAAAATTGCAAAATTTACCCGATTCCTCTATTCTTCCCAAGCAAGTATCCTATCTATCGGATTACTCATCTGCGGTTGCCTGATAATAGGTCTTTTCCCTCAACTATCCGATGCGGAAGCAAAAATGCGTGAAGGGCTTCCAGCCTTTTTAGGTTGCTATAACTTTATGACTTCCTGGATATTCATCGCCATACTTCTGTTCTTATTAAGTAACCTGGCAATGATTACCATTCACGCCTATCATTACCGCAAACAGGCACGTTGGAGATTCATCCTGAATCACGCGGGGCTATGGCTGGCTCTATTTGCCGGTTTTCTAGGAAGCAGTGACACACAGACTTTACGTATACCTATATATAAAGGTGAGCCATCACGCGAAGCATTCGACATGAACGGTGCATCGCATTATTTGGATTATGAAATCGAACTCAACTCTTTTGCCGTAGAATACTACCCGAACGGGCGTCCTTCCCGCTTTGCCGCCAATGTACGTCTGGGAAATGAAAAAGCATTGCTTGAGGTCAATCACCCATACGCCTATCGGTTGGGAGAAGATATTTACCTCACCGGCTATGACGTAACGAAAGGCAACGAGAGTGAGTACTGCATCTTGCAGGTAGTAAAGCAACCCTGGAAATATATAATAGTAGCAGGTATCCTGATGATGCTTGCGGGAGCTATTCTTCTATTCATTAACGGACCTAAAACAGATGATAAACTGGGATAATTTCTATGTATTTGCAGCAGTATCTATCTGCTTATGGCTGATAGGAGCAGTATTTGCCCTTCGCTCGTCAACGAGAAGTAAGACAGCAATCGGTTTTACGTCAGGCGGAATTATCGTTCTGGCCGTATTCATTACCGGATTATGGCTCTTCCTGCAACGTCCTCCGTTACGCACTATGGGGGAAACCCGTTTGTGGTACTCTTTCTTCATGGGCATAGCCGGACTACTGACTTATATCAGATGGCAGTATCGTTGGATTCTTTCTTTCTCGGCACTGCTCGCCACAGTCTTTGTCATTATCAATCTGATGAAACCCGAGATACACGACCAGTCACTAATGCCGGCTCTGCAAAGCATATGGTTCATTCCCCATGTCACCGTATATATGTTCTCTTACTCTGTATTGGGCTGTGCTTTTATAATCGCATTGACTGGGTTGTTCCGCCATAAGGAAGAATACTTGCACACAGCCGACAATTTGGTTTATGCGGGAATAGCATTCCTCTCCATTGGTATGCTGCTAGGTTCCCTTTGGGCAAAAGAAGCATGGGGAAACTATTGGAGCTGGGATCCGAAAGAGACTTGGGCAGTCATCACTTGGGCAGGGTATTTACTTTACGTACACCTCCGTCTTTTTCGGAAAACGGGACGGAAAACGCTTTATGTGTTGCTCATCATGTCCTTCCTGGCTTTGCAGATGTGCTGGTACGGAGTAAATTATTTACCGGCGGCTCAACAAAGCGTACACTTATATAATCGTAATAACTAATCTAAAAAAACAAATGTGAAATGAAGAAAAGTACAAAACTAATTGTGGCACTGTTGGTAGTAGTAGCGGCATTAGCAGTCACTTATCGACTTATGCACCGCGTACCTTCTGCCGATCTGGAAGCAAATGCGCAGATGCAGCAGATTATTACGGATGCAGGATGTTTGAGATGTCATACCTCAACACCGGACCTACCGTTCTATGCAAGCATGCCTGTGGCCGGAAAAATTGTAATGGAAGACGTCAGCAAGGCATACCGTGCCTTCGACATGACCCAAATGGAGGCAGATCTGGAAGCAGGACAGCCCCTCAATCCGGCAGACCTGGCCAAAATAGAAAAAGTGATCCTCGACGGAAAAATGCCCCAGGCAAAATATTACCTTGTGCATTGGGGGGCTTCCTTCAATGACGCAAAAAAGGAAGTCGCACTGAACTGGGTAAAAAGTCACCGTATGGGAATGTATACGGACATTACAGTAGCACCGGAATTTGCCAACGAACCCATTCGTCCCATTGCCGATTCTATCGCAGTGGATGTACGCAAAGTCGTTCTGGGTAATTTGTTGTATCATGACACACGTTTATCTGCTGACAATACCGTATCATGTGCCAGTTGCCACGGGTTGGATACAGGCGGCGTGGACAACAAACAATATTCCGAAGGTGTAGGCGGACAGTTTGGTGGCGTCAATGCCCCGACAGTATACAACGCCGCATACAATTTCGTTCAATTCTGGGATGGCCGTGCCGGAACTCTTGCCGAACAAGCTGCCGGTCCTCCGTTGAATCCAGTGGAAATGGCTTGCGAATCATTCGACCAGATTATCGATAAATTGGCTGAAGACAAAGATTTCGTATCCGCATTCAACGAAGTGTATGCCGACGGATTGAGCGAGAAGAATATCACAGACGCCATTCAGGAGTTTGAAAAGACTTTGTTGACTCCCAACTCACGCTTCGACCGCTATCTGAAAGGACAAAAAGATGCAATCACCGAAAACGAAATCGCCGGATACGAACTTTTCAAGAAGTATGATTGCGCAACCTGCCATGTAGGAGAAATCCTGGGAGGGAAATCTTATGAACTGATAGGCGTACAGCACGATTACTTTGCCGATCGACAGGCAGAAATGACTGAAGAAGACAACGGCCGCTTCAAACAGACTCAAATAGAACGTGACCGCCACCGCTTCAAAGTGCCCGGTCTGAGGAATATCGAACTGACCGCTCCATATTTCCACGACGGCAGCATGGCTACTATGGATGACGCAGTCCGTGCAATGGCTAAATACCAGTTGGGCATCGATTTGCCACAACAGGAAGTAGATAAGATTGTAGCCTTCCTCCGCACACTGACCGGAGAGTACAAAGGACAGCTATTAACGAATAAGAATATGGAAATCTAATCAGGAAAAAGTCCTTTTTAGCCTGTTTCCGAACAGAGGCTCTATTTGCATCAAATGGAGGCTCTATTTGGGGTAAACAGAGGCTCTGTTTCACCTAAATAGAGCCTCTGCTTTTTTTGTATCCCGACAAAAACAACAATCCTTTTGGAGAGTTCAGTTATTTATTTTACTTTTGCCTATCACCAATAAATACTCTGAAAATATGACTCTGATAGACGGAAAAGCCATTTCCGAACAAGTAAAACAAGAGATTGCAGCCGAAGTAGCCGAAATTGTGGCTCAGGGCGGTAAACGTCCCCACCTGGCAGCTATCCTTGTGGGACACGACGGTGGCAGCGAAACTTATGTAGCCGCCAAAGTAAAAGCCTGCGAAGTTTGTGGGTTCAAATCTTCCCTCATCCGCTACGAAAGCGACGTGACCGAAGAAGAACTGCTCGCCAAAGTACGTGAACTGAATGAAGACAGTGACGTAGACGGATTCATCGTCCAACTCCCGTTACCGAAACATATCTCCGAACAGAAAGTTATCGAAACGATTGATTACCGCAAGGACGTAGACGGATTCCACCCTATTAATGTAGGACGTATGTCTATCGGACTTCCGTGTTATGTATCTGCCACTCCCAACGGTATCCTCGAACTACTGAAGCGTTACAAAATTGAGACTTCGGGCAAGAAATGTGTCGTACTCGGCCGAAGCAATATCGTCGGCAAGCCTATGGCTGCCCTGATGATGCAGAAGGCTTATCCGGGAGACGCAACCGTCACCGTATGTCACAGCCGCAGCAAAGACCTGATAAAAGAATGTCAGGAAGCCGACATTATCATTGCCGCTTTGGGACAGCCCAACTTTGTGAAGGCTGAAATGGTAAAAGAAGGTGCAGTCGTAATTGATGTAGGTACTACCCGTGTGCCAGATGCAACTAAGAAATCCGGATTCAAGCTGACCGGTGACGTGAAGTTCGACGAAGTAGCGCCAAAATGCTCTTACATCACCCCCGTACCGGGTGGCGTTGGTCCGATGACGATAGTATCGTTAATGAAAAATACACTTTTAGCCGGTAAGAAAGCCATTTATCAATGAGACATGCACTGTTTCTGATGATTTTATTTCTCTCCCTGTCCTGCACCTCCCGGTCGCAGGCAAGGAGAGATTCTATTAATACCTTATCTGATACTCTGTCGACACCCGACAGCATCATGTCTGCCGACACCTTGCGGCTTCTTTTCGTAGGCGATCTCATGCAACATCAAGGACAGATCAATGCTGCGCGTACCGCAACAGGGACTTATGATTACTCCGCTTGCTTTGAATACGTGAAAGAAGAAATTGGGAGTGTAGATCTTGCCATAGCCAATCTGGAAGTTACTTTGGGTGGAAAGCCCTATAAAGGTTATCCTGCTTTCAGCGCACCCGACGAATTCCTCACCGCCATTCACGACGCCGGTTTCAACGTACTGGTGACAGCCAACAACCACAGTCTCGACCGCGGAAGATCAGGATTGGAACGTACTATTCTTCTGATCGACTCTCTGAATATCCCTCATGCCGGTACGTACACCAATGCCGAAGAACGCGAAAAGAAATATCCGCTCCTGTTAGAAAAGAACGGATTCCGTATCGCCCTGCTCAACTATACGTATGGAACCAACGGAATCGCCGTTACTCCTCCCAATATCGTGAACTATATTGATACGGCTATTATCGCCAAAGACATCGAAGTGAGCAAGACACTGCATCCGGATGCCATTATCGCCTGTATGCATTGGGGAATCGAATATCAATCCCTTCCTGATAAAGAGCAAAAGTTCCTTGTCGGCTGGCTTCTTCAAAAAGGAGTAGACCATGTCATTGGTTCACATCCGCACGTTGTCCAACCAATTGAAGTCCGTACGGATAGCCTGACAAATGACAAACATCTTGTCGTATATTCTTTGGGAAATTATATTTCCAATATGTCCGCCCGCCGTACCGACGGCGGACTCATGGTAAAAATGGAACTGGTAAAGGATAGTACCGTCCGCCTCAACAACTGCGAGTATAGCTTAGTATGGACAGCACGACCGGTTCAATCTGAGAAAAAAAATCACCAATTACTTCCGGTAAACTTACCGATAGAGTTAGTTCCTTTAAAAGCCCGTAACTCGTTGAAAATCTTCACGAATGATGCGCGATCCCTTTTCAGCAAGCACAATCGGGGAATAAAAGAATACACTTTTTATAAAAAAAAGTAATAGAATTCTTTGGAGATTTAAAGATAATATCTATCTTTGCACCGCGTTAGAGAAACGCAGACATGGTGGATGTAGTTCAGTTGGTTAGAGCGTCAGATTGTGGTTCTGAATGTCGCCGGTTCGAGTCCGGTCTTCCACCCCAACAATAAGAGTAATTGATGAAAGCTTCGAGTAGTAATATTCGGAGCTTTTTTCTTATACAAAAACAGTATATTATGGAAAATAACAAAAAATTAACCAGAGCTTCCGCCGGTAACCGAATGGTTGCAGGGGTATGTGCCGGAATCGCCGATTATTTCGGCTGGGATCCCACCCTATTAAGAATCGTCTATGTATTAGCAACAATCTTCACCGCTTTTGCCGGAATCATCATATATATCATCCTATGGATCGTAATGCCGGAAAGAAGACCGGGAGATGGATATGAGGACCGTATGAACAACCGATTACACTAAAAATAAACGTCGGCAGACTTGAGTGAGAACACTGCAAGTCTGCCGGCGTTTGTCATTTCTATTCTTGTCTTGCAGAAAAAGGAAGCGGGAATTTCTTACCCGAAACTAATACAGTTCCAATCCGAATTCTTCTTTCAACTGCATCAATGCCTGATTCTTTTGAGACATCATCTGGAACTTCTCCACACGACCTACTGCACGAACCGTTTCTGTCGGTGCACTCACCCGTACCGTCATCACCACTTTACTATTCTTCAACCGGCCACGGAGATAATCCTGCAACTCAGGAATCAATGCCGTAAAGTCCTTTGCAGCAATCTCATTATCCACTACAATTTCAAAAGTGGTAGAGTTATTGAGCAACACCGGACGAAGCACCTGCATGCGTTTTGCGATAGCCACCTGCTCTTTCGGCAACTGACCTGCATACTCCTGCCAATAATAATTCAAATCCCGTTCATTGAAGTTAGAGTCTTGTTCCGGTTGCTGTACTCTGGGAACATGAGCTACAGTTGCATTCTGCGCGGCCTGATCACGCTGCGGATTCTTGATAGATACGCCCAGGCTGGACATCTTCATCACCGGGACCTTTCGTTCCTCTTTGGCAACCGAAGGAATTCCTGCGCCCGGCAAAGGAGCGGATGAAGTCGTATTCGTAGCAGAAGGCGATACAGGCCTTGCCGTCGTAGCCATCTGCGGCTGCCTGTTGGGAGTGACATTAGCAGTAACCGAAGCCGGTGACGAATGAACAGGAGCCTGCTGTACAGATGAAGCGGAAGCTACCTGCGACGGCTGAGCGGCGGCAGGTTGTGAGAACACGGGTTTTATAGTCTGTTTAGGGCTACGCCCACCACTCACATCATCCCCCTCGGTGGTAAGCTGCGCAACCTGTATCAAGGTCAGTTCTACCAGCAAACGCTTGTTCTTGCTGATGCGGTAATTCAAATCACATTCGTTACAGAGCTTCATCGCCTTATACAAGAAAGGCAACGGGCATTTCTGCGCCTGTTCCTGATAACGTTGGCGGATACTCGCTCCCACCTCAAGCAAAGGAAGTGTTACCGGATCTTTGCCTACCAACAAATCGCGAAAGTGAGAAGACAATCCGGTTATAAAGTGACTTCCGTCGAATCCCTTATTCAACACATCGTTGAAAAGCAACAACGCATCACTCACTTTATTGGCAAGAAAGCAATCCGTCAAACGGAAATAATATTCGTAATCAAGTACATTCAGGTTGTCAATCACGCTCTTATACGTAATATTTCCTCCGGTAAAACTCACCACTTGGTCGAAGATAGACAATGCGTCGCGCATACCTCCATCTGCTTTCATGGCAATCACGTTCAGTGCTTCCGGCTCTGCTGAGATTCCTTCTTTCGAAGCAACATACGAAAGATGATTCACCGTATCTTCCACACTGATACGATTGAAATCATAAATCTGACAACGGGAAAGAATGGTCGGAAGAATTTTATGCTTCTCCGTCGTGGCCAAGATGAAAATAGCATGACGGGGAGGTTCTTCCAGCGTTTTCAGAAACGCATTGAATGCAGAAGCCGAAAGCATGTGTACCTCGTCGATGATATAAACCTTATACTTGCCAATCTGTGGCGGGATACGCACCTGCTCCACCAGCTGACGAATATCGTCCACCGAGTTGTTGGAAGCTGCATCAAGCTCATGGATATTATACGACCGCTGCTCGTTGAAGGCAACACAAGATTCACACTGGTTGCAAGCTTCACCGTCGGCAGTAGGTGTCATGCAGTTGATTGTTTTGGCGAAGATACGTGCACAAGTAGTCTTTCCTACCCCACGCGGTCCGCAAAATAAATACGCATGAGCAAGTTTCTGAGTAGCAATTGCATTTTTTAGCGTAGTGGTCAGCGCCCGCTGTCCTACCACCGATTCGAACGTGGAGGGACGGTATTTACGGGCCGATACAATATAGTTTTCCATATCCGGGATTTTCTCTATTTTTGCTTTGCTTGCAAATGTACACAAAAAAGTGATAAGTAATAAGGGATAGAGAGAGAAGTTTTGAAGCAGAAGCGATAAGTTTTTAAGTTATTAGTTTTATCTTTGCGGAGATTAAAAAGATTAATTATGGGTAAACTAATCAGTATCTGGGAATTTATATGCCGACGCAAGTATCTTATCACTATCGTCGCATTTGTTGTCATTATCGTTTTTTTGGATGAAAACAGCCTGCTTCGCCGTCTTGGATACGAACGGGAGATCAGCCAGTTGAAAGAAGAAATAGAAAAGTACCGGGCGGATTACGAAGAGAATACCAAGCGCCTTAATGAAATAAGTACCAATCCGGACGCTATCGAACAGATCGCCCGCGAAAAGTATCTGATGAAGAAACCCAATGAAGATATTTACGTTTTTGAAGATTAAAGAATGAAGCAACTAGTACCCGCCCTCTTTGGCGTAGGCGCCGTAATGGCCCTCACAGGAGCAGCCGTATTCATTACAGGCTGGATTTATGCACCCTACATATATACTATTGGAGCCGGATTCATTGCACTGGCACAAGTAAACACCCCGGTAAAAGGGAAAAGCAAGACACTGAAACGTCTCCGTGTTCAGCAGATATTCGGAGCACTCGCTCTTATACTGACTGGTGCTTTCATGTTTACCACACGAGGCAATGAATGGATTGCCTGCCTCACTATTGCTGCCATACTCGAACTCTACACCGCCTTCCGTATTCCACAGGAAGAAGAAAAGGAAAGGGCATAAAAAAACCTGTCCAAAACTTCACAGCCTAGAACAGGAACATTATAATTTACATATTTCTAATATAAACAATGAAATCTCTTTTATAAGAGAAAAGCTAAAAAAAGTTACTTATTAGCAGCAGGTGAATATCTTGCATTCAACCCGTCTACGATTTCTTTTGTGATATTGAACGCGCTATCAGCATAAAGCAGATTATCAAAACCTGTATTACTGAAAATCAAGCTATATCCATGTGTCTTATTATATTCTTTCAAGAAAGCATTGATAGAATCACGGAACAGCAAACTGTTCTTATTGTTTTCTTCCATTAAACCGTTTTGGAGTTTGTTACTCAACTCTTGCAAGTCTTGTTCCATCTTAGCCAAACGATTGTATTCTTGTTGAGCTCTATCCTGTGACAGGAAAGCACCGTTTTCATACTTCTTCTGGAAGTCTTGTTTTTCCTTATTCAAAGCAGTAGCTTTCTGATTCAGTGTCATACGAACGTTTTCGCTCTTCTTCACCATTGCCTCATTCAAGTCAATACAGAAGTTATATTTAGCTAATAGCGAATCTATTTCAACATAGGCGATTTTCATTCCTGACAGTTCGGCATTCACCTGAGCCGGAGTTGTTGAAGTTTGATTGTCAGTTTTGCCGGCACATTGTGAAAATAAAACAATAAACGCAAGAGCAGCCAAACCGTTCATGAGGTAGTTCATTCTATTCATAATTTAATAAGTGTATTGTTTTTAATAATTTAATTCATACTATCGTTCAAGGCTTTTTCCAACTCATCAATAGAAAAACGTGGCTTCTTCTGTGCTTCGCGATCTTGAGACTGTGCACACCCAATCCCTTTCTTACGCAGCGCTTTATTCCCACTCACATGACCGTTCGGGAACTTCCCTCCCTTCGTAAAGAATACTTTCACCCCTAATAATACCAGGGAAATAGCAACTATTAACAAAGTTATCAGTATAGTCTCAACCATTTCTATTAATTTTGTGAGTGCAAAGATAGGCTTTAATGAGATATGAGTTCAGATAAGCCAATCAAATTAACCATATTTAGCAATAGAAGAAGCCAAAACCACTCTTCTATTCCTATTATAAAATAGAAACAGCATGGAAAAAAAAGATTTGAAGCCGGCCGGCGTATTCAAGTATTTCGAAGAAATCTGCCAGGTGCCCCGCCCTTCGAAGAAGGAAGAAAAAATGATTGCCTACCTGAAGGCATTCGGAGCAAAACATAACCTGGAAACCAAAGTGGACGAAGCCGGTAACGTACTTATCAAGAAACCCGCTACTCCGGGAAAAGAAAACCTGCAAACTGTCGTACTGCAATCGCATATCGACATGGTGTGTGAAAAGAACAACGACGTTCAACACGACTTCCTCACCGACCCCATTGAAACAGAAATTGACGGTGAATGGTTGAAAGCGAAAGGTACCACCCTTGGAGCCGACAACGGTATCGGCGTAGCCACCGAACTGGCTATTCTGGCCGACGACAGCATTGAACACGGTCCGCTGGAATGCCTGTTTACCGTAGACGAGGAAACCGGACTCACCGGAGCTTTCGCCCTGAAAGAAGGTTTCATGAGTGGTGACATCCTGCTTAATCTCGACTCGGAAGATGAAGGAGAGATCTTTATCGGATGCGCCGGAGGTATCGATTCCGTTGCAGAGTTTACTTATAAAGAGGTTGAAGTTCCCGCCGGATATTTCTTCTTCAAAGTAGAAGTGAAAGGATTGAAAGGAGGGCACTCCGGTGGTGACATCCACCTCGGACGAGGCAATGCCAACAAAATACTGAACCGCTTCCTCACCCGCATGGCTACCAGACATGACCTGTACCTCTGCAAAATCAACGGCGGTAACCTGCGCAACGCCATTCCTCGCGAAGCATACGCAATCTGCGCGGTTCCCGAAGACGCCAAACATGACGTCCGCACCGAACTGAATATCTTCACCAGCGAAGTAGAAAACGAGTTATCCGTTACCGAACCGGACTTGCGACTAGTCCTTGAATCGGAAACTCCCCGTAAAACAGCTATCGATCAGGATACCACCGCCCGTCTGCTGAAAGCTCTGTATGCAGCCCCTCACGGTGTTTATGCCATGAGTCAGGACATCCCCGGACTGGTAGAAACGTCTACTAATCTGGCTTCTGTCAAGATGAAACCGAACAATGTCATCCGTATCGAAACCAGCCAACGCAGTTCTATCCTGTCCGCACGCGACGACATGGCAAATACTGTCCGCTCCGCTTTCCAACTGGCAGGAGCCAATGTTACCTTCGGTGAAGGTTATCCGGGCTGGAAACCGAACCCACATTCAGCTATCCTAGAAGTGGCTGCCGAATCATACAAACGTCTATTCGGCGTAGATGCCAAAATAAAGGCGATTCATGCCGGACTGGAATGCGGTCTGTTCCTCGACAAGTATCCGACGCTCGATATGATTTCTTTCGGCCCGACCTTGACAGGAGTTCACTCTCCTGACGAACGGATGCTTATCCCTACCGTAGAGAAATTCTGGAAACATCTGTTGGATATTCTGGCACATGTACCTGCCAAAAAGTAACGGACAGATAAGCCACTATAAAAAAGGAGATTGTGGTCGTAGCAGAAAAAGAGCAGCTATGGCCATAATCTTTTTTGTTATGGGCTTCTGCACCCTCTCCTTTGCACAACAAATCCGTTTCAGAGTTGTAAGTTGGAATGTAGAAAACCTATTCGACATACATCATGATTCGTTGAAAAACGACCGTGAGTTTCTTCCCGATGCCCTCCGTCATTGGAATTACACCAGATACAAGAAAAAGCTGACTGATATGGCGCGTGTCATTACTGCCGTCGGCGAATGGGAACCTCCGGCATTAGTCGGGTTATGTGAGGTAGAAAATGATACGGTACTTCGCGACCTCACCCGCCGTTCTCCTTTAAAGGAATTGAATTACCGCTATGTCATGACCGACTCTCCCGATTTAAGAGGCATTGACGTAGCATTGCTCTATCAACGGGATTTATTCAAGCTCTTGTCTTTCCGCTCTGTCTCTATTCCGCCCCTGAAACAGTTTCGCCCCACGAGAGATTTGTTGCACGTCAGTGGTTTGCTACTGACCGGAGACACACTGGACGTATTTGTCTGCCACTTGCCAAGTCGTTCCGGCGGAGCAAAAGAATCCGAACCGTACCGCCTTCATGCAGCCCGAATACTGTACACAGAGGCTGACAGTATTCTCAACATACGGCTTCATCCACAAATTATCATTATGGGAGATTTCAATGACTATCCGACCAATAAATCTATTCAGAAAATACTGGAAGCAGAATCCCCTCCGCCAACTGCTCCTTCTCCTTTAAAGCTTTACCATTTACTTGCCCGAAAAGCCCAATCCAAAAATTTCGGTTCATACAAATATCGGGGAGAATGGGGATTACTCGATCACCTAATTGTATCCGGTTCTCTACTTAACCCAGCAAACAGTTTTTCCACAAGCGAAAACAAAGCAACCGTTTCCAACCTCCCTTTTCTATTGACCGAAGATAAGAAATATGGCGATAAGGAACCTTTCCGCACCTATAAAGGAATGAAATATCAGGGGGGTATTAGCGATCATCTGCCAATCTATGTCGATTTTAATCTGATACTTTATTAATTAAGACCATAAACCTCATCCCAGCATACCTCAGACAAGGGATTATTCTCACCACAGCGAGAAAAAATTCTCATCGTAATGAGAAAAAATTCTCACCATGATGAGATTTTTTTCTCATCATGGTGAGAATACTTTGAGAATATAATCATTCAATCCGAATACTGATAAACCTTCAAATCGAACTTAGGAACCATTGCCAGTAAATGGTCGAAGATATCTGACTGGATACGTTCATATTCTTTCCAGACCTTATTACGGGAAAAGAAATATACCTGAATAGGCACACCATACATCGTGGCTTCCTTCTGGCTGATAATTAAGTCCAAATCCTGATTCACCACAGGCAAACTACACAAATACCGTTCAATATACACACGGTAAACCTGCGAATTGGTAGGCACGACTCCTGCCTCGGGTTGATAATCTGCCATTAAAGGTATTTCTTTTCGATAACGGTCGAGCATTTCCGGCGTACAGAATTGGAGGGTAGTCAAGTCCAGGGTTATATTCTTCATCACCCTTCGTCCTCCCGATTGCACCATTCCCCGCCAGTTCTGAAAGGGGCTGCTGACCAGAGTATAAGGCGGAACGGTAGAGATCGTATTATCGAAGTTCTGAATTTTGACTGTATTCAACGTAATCTCCTGCACCGTACCATTAGCTGCGCCGGAAGGAAGCGTAATCCAGTCTCCGGGACGAACCATATCATTGGCAGACAGCTGAATGCCTGCTACAAAACCCAATATGGAATCCTTGAACACCAACATCAGAATAGCTGCCGAAGCACCTAATCCGGCAAACAAGCTGGCCGGAGACTTATTCACGATAATAGCAATAATTACAATTCCTCCGACAAAGAACAAAAGTACCTGCAACACCTGAATGAATCCCTTCATCGGGCGGTTCTTCATCGACTCCTTTCCATCGTAGATGTCCATTATCATCAGCAAAATCCCATTAACTGCCAACAACAAAGAAAAGATGATGTAAACGGCACAAGCTTTCTGGGAAATAAGCAATAAATCCTTGCCACGAACAAAAGCCATTGGCAGCAAAGCATAAACCAGAAAAGCCGGAATCGTATGAATCAGATTATGAAACACCTTACGCTTCATCAACAACGTGTTCCAAAGATGTGGTTTCCGACGGGTGTATTGCTTCATTCCTCCTATAAGAATCGCCTGACACAGATAATTCAGACCGATAGCAATCGCTATCATCAGCAAAGCAATAATAGTTTCATCAAAACGATCAGCTACCTTCGGGTCTATTCCCCAATCTATCAGGATTTTGTTCATCCACTTTCCTAAATCTACTACTAGCATAACTTCTGTCTTTTTTAATTAATAACAGTAAAAGGTTCATTTGGTTTAATAAAAAAAAGACTGGCGTCTGATTCACGAGAAATCAAGACCGCCAGTCCTCACTGCTACTCTCTAAGCATATCTTTTAATGATGACAACTCCGTCAGGGGGTTATCTTCACTCCTATTTCATTCATTTCCACTTTTGCGGTTGTTGCGGTAGGCGTAGTAGCCTCCAACTTAATATAGCGTGCCTGCACTTTCTGACCGAAAGCAACGGTCTGCGGCAACGGGTTATGCATAATATTACTGAACTCACCGTTGGTAGGAACTTCCTTCCAGTTCTTGCCGTCCGCACTCACAAAGAATTTATAACGGAAAGCCATTGTAGGTTTCGCTTCCGCTTTCAATGGAGCATAGGTAAAACTGGTCAATGTCACCGACTTGCCCAAGTCTATCGTCAACGGCGAAGCAGCGACCTGTTTCCAACCGGTACGGGGCAGGTTGTTCCAATCTTCACCCTGAACGGTTGCCTGTAAAGGAGGCGCATAATAAGCAGCCACTTGATTAATGTGAGCAGTCAGACGACATTCATCAATCTTCACCCGCAGCCTGCCGGCTTTTACCGCCGGAAAACGCAGCATACGCTTATATCCGATTGTCGTGCCTTTACCAACTTCTTTCCAACCGTTATCCGTCAGAGCCTCAACGGTAAAAGCCTCTACCCTCTGCCCTTTCGTTATATCTTCCTGAAGCATTACAACATTGATTTCCGACTTCGGCTTCAAGGAATAAACAGCTTCACTACCCGAAGTGGCATTCCAGTAGTTTCTTCCTTTTTTCACCCGGTTGTCAGCAAATATCTGTTGGCGGTAAGCAGCAAATTCTTTCAGACGATTCACATCCGCCTCACTTATCAAGCCTTTACGATCGGGAGGAATATTCAACAAGAGCACGGAATTATAGCCTACCGACCGGAAATAGATATCCGACAGATGTTTCAAAGACTTTACTTTGCTATCTTCCGCCTCATGATAGAACCACCCCGGACGGATAGACACATCCACTTCCGACGGATACCAGAACAGTTCCGTGGCCTTCTCCAACATCTTACGGCTTCCTAAGTCAGCCGCTTTACTAAAGACACCCAGGCGCTTGTTGTTTTCCGCCGAACGGGCATAAATTCCCGGAGTGAGCACAGTGGCATTCCATTCTGTTTCACGTCCCAGTCCTTTCTCATTTCCTACCCAACGCACATCATCGCCCATAATTGCCATAACAGCTTTGGGTTGCAGGCGTTGAATCGTTTTATAGAAAGCGTCCCAGTCATATACTTGTTTCTTTCCGTTCGGTCCTTCTCCATTCGCACCGTCGAACCAGACTTCGTGCACTTCACCGTAATTGGTCAGCAGTTCCGTCAACTGGCGGATAAAAAACTCATTATATCGGGGAGAATCTCCATAACATTCCGCGTTTCTGTCCCACGGAGAGAGATAGACTCCGAACTTCATTCCATATTTATCACAGGCTTTCCGGAGTTCTTTCACAACGTCTCCTTGTCCGTTCTTCCAAGGAGAAGAGGCTACGGAATGTTTGGTGGTGGCCGTAGGCCAAAGGCAGAATCCATCGTGGTGTTTCGCTGTCAGAAGCACCATTTTAAATCCGGCATCTTTAAGGCTGCGCACCCATTGTTCGGCATCCAGTTCCGAAGGGTTGAAAAGTGCAGGATCTTCTTTTCCGTCTCCCCATTCGCGTCCGGTAAAAGTGTTGATACCGAAATGGAGAAAAGCGGTCAGTTCCATTTGTTGCCAGGATAACTGTTGGGGAGTAGGTATCAGGCGCGCCGCCATATCTACTTTCTGTTCAAGAGTCGCGTTCGGGGGAAATTCAACGTGCTTCACATAATATTCTTCTGCCTTTTGTGCCTGAACACTCAATGTTATGACAGAGGATAATAATACTGCGGTCAGTAGTTTGTTCATGATATAAAATTTAATTAATACTGATAGCGCAAAGATAACATAAAGGTGTGAATTTCACTACTTTCATAGAACATTTCTGACAATATTCAGAAAAGCCAGTAAAATCCACACCTATTATATATAATCTAATAACCTATTGGTTCAACACTTATTTTACCGGATAAAGGGTAAATTCAAAGTGCTGTTTCTTCAACGGAACCAAATATTGCGGCAATACACCAGGACCACAAGTAGCTGTTCCTACACCAGCCTGCTCTGCATCCAAGTGCACGGTCAACATTCCATCACGTTTCAGGTCATTGATATGACGAGCTTTCTCTAATAACACATCCGAGAAAGGAATGATACTAAACTGGAAAGCACGGTTTGACTCGACAAAGATACCTGCACCGGAGTGATCCGTAAACTTCGCCCATCGTACATCAGTACGATTACCCGTGGATTGCGGAGTGACATAATAGTGGAACATACGTTCGGGGGTTGTCTGATACAGTCCGATTCTACCGGATTGGTTACGGTCGGCATACGTTTCATTGTCACCACGTCCCAAATAGGAAACTTGGTCATACATATCAGCCACGCGGAACGTTACCCCCAGGCGAGCTATTGATTTCACAAGTGCTGTATCCGGTTCGAAAGTAGTGCTCACTTTCAATGCGCCATTCTTATCCAGTGCATAGATGAAGTCAGCCGTACCAACTTTCTGTCCTTTCGCGTTGAGTATTTCAACACGGGCAGTCGTTGAGGATTTGCCTTCTCTCAGTGATAGGACTTTCTGGGTAATATTATCCAGTCCTGCTTTACGCCACAGACGTGCTCCGTTTCTATCACGGTTATCATTATCCGTAGCCGGACGGAAAAGACTTAATGTCAATGGAGTAGATAACAGCTCTTTGCCGTTCAGGCTCAACGAAGTCAGAGCTCCTGTTTTTTTATCAACGGTAAATGTTGTTTCACCTGCTTTTTGCGGACGATGAGCCGTAGAATTCTTATTGCCGGAAAGTACAAACTGGTCATAAGCCACTTCCCAGTCTTTATCTATCATCGGGGAATCCTCTTTGCGGGTCCAGCTAACGTTCAGATAAGCCTCACGGTCCTTTTTCGAAAGAATCACATTACCCAACTGTATATCTATGGTAGCGTGCGGTTCACAATCCAGCACTTTAGTCCCTTCTGCCAGTTTCTCTCCACTATCGGTTGTTACATTCCAATGGAATATATATTCATTCAGATTAGAGAAATCGTACCAGTTCTTGATACGAAGTTTCATGTTCTTCCGGTCAAGTAAAGTGGTCTTTATATTCTGATACACTTTCTTCACTTCGAGCAGATGCGGATGTGGTTCACGGTCGGCACCGACCAAGCCGTTACAACAGAAATTACCGAAACTGGGAATTCCTTGCGGACCATAATCACCGCCGTAAGTCCAGTACCATTTCCCGCTCTTGTCTATTTCGCGGAAAGATTGGTCTACCCAGTCCCATACGTTACCGCCTTGTGCCATAGGCTCGCTTTCGAAGACATCCCAATATTCCTTCAGGCCGCCGCAACTGTTACCCATTGCATGCAGGTATTCACAAAGGATGAAAGGACGGTAAATGTCTTTCTTCGCTACATACGCTTTTATTTCGTCTACGCCACGGTACATACGGCAGTAAATATCCGTATTATAATTCAGTTCGGCACGTTCATACTGCACGGGGCGGGTCTTTTCTACAGATTTCAGCCAATCATAAGTACGTTCGAAGTTAATGCCGTTGCCAGCTTCATTTCCTAACGACCAGATAACTATGGCCGGATGATTCTTGGAACGTTCGTACATCCGGTGTGTACGGTCCATGTGGGCTGTCAGCCAAGTACTGTCTTTGGCAAGAGAGGCGGGACCGTAGCCCATACCGTGAGATTCAATATTGGCTTCATCAATCATATACAATCCGTAACGGTCACAAAGCTGATACCAGTAAGGATGGGTAGGATAATGTGAGTTCCGAACAAGGTTGATGTTATGTTGTTTCATCAGTTTGATATCCAGTTCCATTAGTTCCTTACTTACCGTACGTCCGAGTTGCGAATGTTCGTGGCGGTTGGTTCCCTTTACCAATACCGGAACGCCGTTGATACAGAAACGTCCATCCTTGATTTCCGAGGTACGGAAACCAACTTCACATCCGGTCAGTTCAGTGACTTTACCTTGGTCGTCTTTCAGTTCGAGCACGAGTGTATAAAGGTGGGGATGTTCCGCATCCCAGGCTTTCACATTCGGAATCTTCTTTTCATCAAATGCTATGAAATTACTTAATCCGCGGGATTTAATTTGAATAGCGTCCTGCAAGACAGCTTTACCCGAATCATCTTTCAATGTATACGCAATAGAACCGGTAGTAGAAGAAGGTCCTTCCACAGTTACTTCCAGTCCGAAGATACCGTCTTTGTATCTATCCTTATCCAAAGAAGCATTCAATTTATAGTCGGCAATGTACTGTTTGGGAGTACTGTACAAGTAAACATCACGTTCGATACCACTCAAACGCCACATATCCTGGCATTCGAGATAAGCACCCGCACTCCAACGGTATACCTCCAAAGCCACTACATTCTCTCCATCGTTCAAGACATCCGTGATATCCCATTCGGCATTCGTTTTCGAGCCTTGGTTATATCCGAGCAGTTTCCCGTTCACCCATACGTAATAGAAAGAGATAACACCTTCACAGCAAAGTACTACCCGACGTCCTTTCCAGTCGGCAGGCACTTTAAATGTGCGGCGGTATGAGCCGACTTCATTTTCTGCATAAGGGACCAACGGCGGATTCTTCTTAAAGTTGAACATTTTGTCGTCAAACTCATACGTTTCGTTGACGTAGATAGCTGTACCATACCCTTGACGTTCCCAATTGCCGGGAACATTGATGTCCGCCCAACCTCCGGTATAATAAGAAGGCTGATAAAAGTCCTTCGGACGGTTATCGGGATTCTTCACCCAATGGAATTTCCATTTTCCGTTCAGGGTCATATAAAAAGGAGACTGTTCGTATCCGCCCGGTTTTTCAATATCGGAAGCATTGGCGTAAGGCCATACATAGGTATGAGGAGCGAGTTTATTCAGTCCTACCGCATACTGGCTCTGCCATTCGGGCAACGGTTGTTCCTGCGCCGAAGCGAAGGTAGCAGTCAGTCCTGCCAATAAGATTAAAAAGGTTCGTTTCTTTAAGCTAATGTTCATAATTATTATTTTTAACGACTAGACTCTTATTCTATCATTACTTCATCAAAATAGATTCTTGCTTCCTGATCGGGACGGACATGATCTTTAGGGCATATCCCTGCTCCTTTCGCCGTCACACGTACATAACGGGCAGATACGCCACCCATATCCAGCGAGTAATCATTTCTAAAAGTTCCTTCCTTATAAATTTCTTCCAAAGAAAAGTTCAACTCCCCTATGGCACAGTATGTCCGGTTATCATCGGAAACTTCCACACGAATCATTTTCGGTTTATGCACTCCCATTCCATAATTCGTAATGCAACCAATGGCAAATTTATTCAATTTTTCCTTACCAAGCAAATCTATGGTGAAAGAAATTGAATCATTCCGGCTCCAGTTACACCATTCGAAATCAGTATATTTCAGGCTTCCCCGCAATCCGTTGACTAATAACATTTCATTTTTCTTATTACCAAGCAATGGTTTTGCCGTGGCTTTGTTCCATGTAAGCTGCAAGTCCAGGATTTCTCCCATTTGCTTGCCGTCCATAAAGGTGGCGGCTTTCACCATTTGCGTTTTTGTCACACGGATAGGTCCGTCATAACGATGTGAGGACATCGCCGGATTACTGCCATTCAGCGTATAGCGAATTTCCACATCCGGACGGAGACATTCCAAATTCACCTCCAGATGTCCGTTTACCGGCGTCACTGTTTGCTGGATATTATACATCGAACGGGCATAAACAATCCCTTTTTCTGCCAAATGTGCATTATATATATCCATCCGTTTCAAGAAACCGGACCAATCTTTTGTGCCCGTGGGCGTCCATGCTACTTCTGCCAGAGCAGCCAGACGAGGAAACAAGAGATAATCCACGTCTTCCGGCTTATTACAAAATTCTGTCCACATACAAGCTTGTATGCCCATTAATAAAGATTCATATTCCGGTTTCCAATCCTTCTGCACAGGCTCGTAGTCAAAAACATCTTTCAGTGTATTGTTTCCGAAATATGTTACCGGTTCAAACCATTGAGGTCCCTGATAACGGATCAGATACATGATGCGTGCCGGAGTCATAATAAATCGATGTCCCTTTTCGGCAGCTTTCAGGGCAGCCGTTCCCATTCCCTGCCAACCAAGTATAATAGACTCTTCGGGAAGAAAAGAACTGTTTGTCAACTCGTCCCAACCAATCACTTCACGTCCTTTTTTACGCAGATAATCACTGATACGCTTCATAAAGTAGCCCTGTAAATCTTCTTCATTAGTCAAATGCTGCTTTTTCATCCGCTTCTGACAAAGCGGGCATTTTTCCCAGTTCGTCTTTCGTGCCTCATCTCCCCCAACATGAATATAGCGGGAAGGGAAAAGTGTCAGAATTTCATCGAAAATATCTTGCAGAAAGGTAAATACACTATCGTTTCCCGCACAATAAATAATCTCTGAGTTCCGTCCTCCCAATCCGGGAAGTACACCGATAAAGTCTTTCACGACCGGACAGGCAAGTTGAGGATATGCAGCAAGCGCCGCATTACTATGTGCCGGTACATCTATCTCGGGAATAACTTCAATCTGCCTGTCAGCGGCATAAGCCACTATTTCCCTGATATCTTCCTGTGTGTAGAAACCGCCTATCGGCGTTGGTTCTCCCCGTTTCGGGTTACGGCGTGAGTGGAAAGGCACATCCGTACGGTCTACCCTCCATGCACCGACTTCCGTTAAACGAGGATATTTCTTGATTTCAATCCGCCAACCGTTATCATCTGTCAGATGAAAATGAAGTTTATTGATTTTCAGCATCGCCATACAGTCGATAATCCGCAGTACATTTTCTTTAGGAATAAAACAACGTACCGGATCCAACAGTAATCCCCGGAAACCAAAACGAGGTTCATCCTGAATTGTCACTGCCGGAACACTCCACACGACATTCTTTACCGGTTGTCCCGATTCTATGGCAGCAGGCAGAAGTTGGCGGATAGATTGTAATGCATAAAAGAAGCCCTTTGTATCCGAAGCTTTAATAAGTATCTGTTCCGGCGTAACCTTTAACAGATATGCTTCAGTTTTTAAAGAAGAATCTGTCACGAAAATGACTTGCCCCTCCTTGCTCCCGACATTTAACATGGGGGTTATCCCAGCAGCATGGACAAACAAATCGATAAAGTTGTGAGCAATTGTGGCCTGTTCCTGATTTTCTACTGCAAATGTAGTTTTTGCAGAAAAGATAAAGCTACCACTACCCGGCGTAATTTGTGCCGGGCGTGGAACTATTGAATTAAAAGGGGATGTTAAGTTATCAGCCTGCAAAAACACCGGCAATGGCGAAAGCAGAATGAGAATGATTAAGATATATTTTTTCATGATGTATGTACATTGGATTTATTCCTTGTCACGTTCCGGGGAGAAACGGACAGGATCATTGTATTGCTCCTGAAGTTTCAGCATTTCTTCTTTCAACTCCTTCACCACCGATTCGTATTCTGGTTGTCCGTAGAGATTGTGCATTTCCGACGGATCTGCTTGCAGGTCATATAGTTCCCACCAGTTGATATCATTATAGAAATGAATCAGTTTATAGCGGTCTGTGCGTACACCGTAATGACGTTTCACCATGTGTTCAGCAGGATATTCATAGAAATGATAGTAAAGAGCTTTCCGCCAGTCTTTCGGATGTTCACCTTTCAACAAAGGCACAAGAGATACACCTTGAATATCGGAAGGTATCTCTGCTCCCGCCAGTTCGAGGAAAGTAGGTGCATAGTCAATGTTTTGAACCATTTCGGTGATGTCACCTCTGCGGTCGAATCCTTTCGGCAGACGCATGACAAGCGGTGTACGCATAGATTCTTCGTACATGAAACGTTTGTCAAACCAACCGTGTTCGCCCATATAGAATCCCTGATCGGAAGTGTAGACTACAAGTGTGTTATCCAGTAAACCTTTCTCTTTCAAGTAATCGAGTACGCGACCAACATTGTCATCCAGTGATTTTACAGTCTTCATGTAATCACGCATATAACGCTGGAATTTCCAATTGGCAAGTTCCTTACCCTGAAGATTCTGTTTATAGAAATCATCTATAATCGGAGTGTAAAACCTGTCCCATGCGGCACGTTGCGCTTCATCCATACGACCGATATATTTCTCATACAAGGATTTCAAACGGGATTTTTTATCAGGACGGAGCATTTTGAGGTCATAAATCATGTCCATATCCTTTACAATGCTCATTTCTTGTGCAGCGGCAGCGGGACGACCTTCGTAATCGTCAAAGAAGTTATCCGGTAACGGGAAGGTTTTATCTTCATACAAAGCCAAATTACAAGTATCTGCCAGCCAGTTACGGTGAATTGCCTTGTGATGTATCAAAAGACAGAAAGGCTTCTCCGGGTTGCGTTTATTCTCTATCCAGTCGATAGCATCATCAGTAATAAGGTTCGTAAGATATCCATGTTTTTGAATAGTGTCATTATTTTGCGTAATGAAATCCGGATTGTAGTAGTCACCTTGTCCAGGGACTATCTGCCAGTAATCAAAGCCGGAGGGCAGGCTTTCAAGATGCCATTTACCCACCAATGCTGTCTGATAGCCGATTCTCTGCAACAGCTTCGGGAAAGTCTGTTGCGAACTGTCAAATACGCAAGTGGTATTATCATAGAATTTATTGGCGCAACTATGCTTTCCTGTTATCATACAGGCGCGACTGGGACCACTTAAAGAATTGGCAACAAAGCTTTGGGTAAAACGTACACCGTCGGCAGCAATGCGGTCAAGATTCGGTGTTTCCATGTAGCGTGTGTCGTAACAGCTCATCATTTGTGCCGTGTGATCGTCTGTCATTATATAGACGATATTCAGTGGTTTCTGCTCCGCAGGCTTTTGTTTGATTGAACAAGAAACAAGGGAAGTTACGGCGGTAACGCCAGTCAAAGAGTAAAATAGTCCGGATTGTAGATTTTTCATATATAATAAATTAAGTAAACGAAGAATTCATCATCGGCAAAAATAAGTTTTTTGATTAATAATCGACTTCCATTTATCGCCATTTTATTTCCATAAATGTTCAAAAGGACTGATTATAACCCTAAATTCCGGATGCCAGGACAAATATCCCCGCATCCGGAAATTTATCAGGTCATTTAAGGGGTTTAAGCTTCTACTTAATTCGTATAGCCAAAATTATTGTCTGAAGTAGTAAGGGCCGGATTGGCGTCAATCTCGCTACTAGGAATTGGCAATAACAAATTCTTTTTCAAAAATTCATCCGTCAATCCTCTTGTACCATTATAAATACGATCTAACCAAGCATTAGAACTAGCAGGATACAATGCGTCAGATGCTATCGTTATTTCATGATTATTATGTAACTCCAAAGCCATCTTAAAATACTTTGTCCCACGAATACGAGGCATTTCATACATTCCGGGCTCACCGCAAAGTTCTATGATACGCTCAAAAAACAATTTCTGTCTTACTTCTTCCTGATTCAAGGATGTCGGCCAGTCAGCCGGCTGAGCAGAAACTTTCATACCCGAATTACGTGCACGATTTAGAACTTCTTTTGCTAATGATATGGCTTTAGGAGTGTCCCCCAATTCATTGTACACATCTGCCATCAACAATAACATTTCAGCATAACGGTAAACCATTAAGTTTTTATGGCTCGCTGTACCTACCTGATTCTGATCATATAACTTCTGAAAACATGGCCAAGCATTTTGAGATCCGGTTTTTACAAAAACTTCTTTTAAACATTTGGTGATAGCTACATTTTCCAATGTAACGCCATGCGTTGAAGCATAATTTTCAATAGTCTCAATAGTAGGGTTCTTGGGATCAATGAATGCTTTATAAGGCAACTTTCCTACATATTTCTTTTTTTCTTTGGTAGCAACACCATTCTTCATCACATACTCGTCAATATCACCATTTACATATGCAAAATAAGGATACAAGTAAGTAGAGTCATTAGGTGAAAGTACATCTCCCACAGTCGGCTTTGGATTAGCCTGGTTGTTACCGCTACGGTTTCTCCAGCGAGTCAAAAATGTCTCATTAATTCGAGGATCTCCCGGATAAGTACCTTCATGTAAATCATAAGCAGCTTTAGACGCTTTATAAGTTCCCCAAGAAATTCCCGTAGTAGCCTGCGGAGGAGCAAAACGATTACTTGCACGATTAAAGCAAACGGTAGAAGAAGTTGTAAAATTCAACTGAAAAATAGCCTCCTTTGATCCGGTCACATAATCACCAAACAAATCTCCGAATTTAGGTTCAAGATCGAAAATATGAGCTTCATAAACATCGTCAAACATATTCTTGGCATTCGTCCAATTTGCAGTTTCGTCAATACCCAGACACGCCATTTTATAATAAACCTTACCTAAAAAAGCTTTTGCAGCCCATGAATTCGCACGTCCGTCTACAATCTTACTATCAATAGCCATAGCATCTTTCATATCCTGAACTACCAAAGCCAGAACCTCAGCTTGAGGAGAACGAGGTACAGAAATACCATCCGATGAAGAGGCAGCCGTTTTTAATGGCACATCACCAAACAAAGAAACCAAATTATAATAAGCTAATCCTCTCAAGAATTTAGCCTCCCCTCCCATTTGTACCTTATCTGTATCGCTCAAACTGCTTTTGTCCAGACTTTCCAGAAAAGCATTTACTTCAGTCACCACTTTATACATCCCATTCCAGGCTATAGGAATCAAGTCATCACTAGGTACAGCCTCCAATGAAATTGCCGTAGAAGCAGTACGCTGTCCGAAAGCAAATCCGGAAGCTATGATAGGCAGTTCCTGCCACATTTGTCCATACGCCCCTGTTGTCGTCATATATCCATAACATCCCAGCAGAGCCAATTCGGCATTACTCCTTGATGAAAAAACAACTGCATTATTCTGAGAATAGACCGGATCTTCATCCAACCAAGAGGTACAGGCTGAGAAACAGCCAACTGACGCCAATAATAAAATATAATATTTAATTCTTTTCATGTCTTCGTGATTTTAGAAATTAGAATGTTAAATTTAAGCCAAAAACAAATGAACGAGGAGTCGGATATGAGTTCATATCAACACCCGGACGTAAACCGTCAAAAGCAAAACTATTTACTTCAGGATCATAACCACTATAATCTGTTATCACAAACGCATTTTTTACAGAAGCATAAACAGATGTATTCTTTATACCAATCTTATTCGTCCATTTGGCAGGAAGTATATAACTCAGTGTAATATCAGAACAACGCAAATAACTGCCATCTTCCACATAACGATCCATCACCATATTTTGTACGACAAATGTTGATTTCGGATATAAATTACTTGGATTCTCATCCGTCCACATATTTTGGAACGCTTTACGCGTCACATTATTCGATTTAGTTCCCGGAGTGTTATTGTAACGATTACCTACATTTAAAATATCCCTACCCTGTACCCCATTAAAGGATGCAGACAACGACAAGGATTTCCAAGATACTTTAGTCTGAAAACCATAAGTAAAATCAGGATTCGGGTTACCAATAATATCGCGATCATTGTCATCCACTACACCATCTCCATTTCTATCCACATACTTCACGTCACCGGCTACCGGAGTCGTTTTATTCACCGTTTGGTAATATCCCACACTTCCATCTTGTTTAATGTACTTAATTCCATTTTCTGTTATATCTTCCTTTTGGACAATCCCTTGAGTCACATAACCATAAAATAATCCCGGAGCTTCACCTGCCAAGAAAATATGCCCTACACCAAAATGATCCCCTAAACTATTACCATAATACCCAACTCTCTCACCCAAGCATCCAAAATCAGCAGGCAACAAACCTAAATCTGAAATTTCATTCCTATTGACACCTATATTACCACTTACAGACCATTTCCAAGATGAACTGTCAATGACTTGTGCATTCAAAGAAAATTCAACACCTTTATTATTCAATGAACCTTGATTGTAATAAGTAGAACTAAATCCAGCTGATCCCGGCAAATTCCTTGAAATAAGCAAATCTGTTGTTTTCTTCTGATAGATATCCAAGGTACCACTCAAACGGGAATTAAACAAACCAAAGTCCAATCCGACATTCCATGAAGATGTTTTTTCCCATTTCAAACTACTGTTTGACAAGTTGGTCACCACCATTGCAGTCGTTTTATTTCCTGTTCCATCCGCATATGAAATTTCACCAGATCCTTGTCCATACATCGAAAAAGTAGTATAAGGATCAATACTTTGATTTCCGGTTGCACCATAGCTGAAACGCAACTTCAATTGATTCAGCCATGAAACATCTTTCAAAAATTCTTCTTGTTCCATACGCCAAGCTATGGATGCAGAAGGGAAATATCCCCAACGATTATTTTTCGCAAACTTACTGGAACCATCGGCACGCAAAGAAGCTGTAATCAAATATTTATCAAGCAAACTAACATTAACTCGTCCCAAATAAGAAAGTAACTGATAATCTTTTTGTATAGGCTGCGACGTAATTACATCACCTGCCATATGCATTCCATTCTCACGAAACTCAAACATCGTAAAGTTCTTTCCAATCACATTTTTATTTAGAAAATTATAATCATCATAAGTCATACCGACTGTTGCAGCCAATGTACCTACACTACCAAGTTTCGTATTATAGTTCACTATATTTTCTACTGAATAATTACTTTTTGAAAGATTAGAGGTTGCCAGATAACCCTGATTATTCATTCCTTGATACAATTGCATTCCATACCATCGTTTGCGATCATTCGTATTGATATTACCACCTGCACGAAGACTATAAGTGAAAAACTTATTTATTTTCCAATTCAGATTCAAACTAGCTTTAAAAGTTTTGTCATCTGTCAAGTCCACATAATCATTCAGCCAGCTGAACACATTCGTTTTATTTTCATTTGTAAAAGACGGGTCATTCTCCGGCAATTCGAAAGGAGCATAATCAAGAGCAGTACGTGAAATAGCACCAGTAGCACCGCCAAGAGTATTACCACCTGCCATCATATTATTCTGTCGCAAGGATCCGCTTAACGCCATGTTTAAATCTACAGATTTGGAAAGCTGTGCACTCAAATTTGCACGCAAGTCTCCTTGCTTCAAACCGGTCTGCTTCACAGTACCATTAATATCTTTAAAATTAGCGGAAATATAATAAGTTGTCTTACCTGCACCACCATTTACTGATAAAGAGTAGTTCTGAGAAAAAGCAGAAGTATAGATTTCTTTCTGCCAGTTACGATAATTTACTACATTATAAGTTTCAGGATCAGCAGGATCATATTTATCGTAAGCTCCATTAAATACATATCTCACCTCATCTCCAACAATATGGAAAGGCACTTTGCCATCCGTAATTCTTGAATTATGATAAGCAGCATATTCCTCTAAATTCATCATCTCCAACAACCTGCTTGCATTAGCAATAGTAAAAGTAGCCGAAGCGTTCACTTTAGCTTTGCCCTCCTTACCTTTTTTAGTAGTTATCAATATAACACCGTTCGCACCACGAGAACCGTAAATAGCAGTAGAGGATGCGTCTTTCAATATCGTAATATCCTCTATATCGGCAGGGTTCAATGATGACAGCGGATCTTGAGCAATCTGAAAGTCTCCGCTAATACCCGAAGAAGAAAATTCTCCAGTTGAAGCTTGCGGAATATTATCAATGACATAAAGAGGCTGATTATCACCTCGCAACGAACTAGCTCCACGAATCGTAATGGACGAAGCAGCTCCCGGATTGGAAGAAGCCGTGCTCACGACTAGACCGGCAACTTTTCCTTCCAACAGATTATCTATGGAAACGGCTTTTGCAGCTTCATTCGCATCTGGTCTCATCGTCGTCAGTGCTCCTGTCAAATCACCTTTACGAGCTGTTCCATAAGCAACTACCACGACTTCATCCAAACTCTGTGTATCATCTTTCATTTGAATGTTCAGTTTTGTTTGGTTTCCCACAGCAACTTCCTGCTTCACATATCCAATAAAAGTAAATACTAATACAGACTTTGTATTAGGTACGGAAATTGAAAAATCGCCATCAATATTAGTTATTGTTCCTGAGGTAGTACCTTTTACTTGTACATTAACACCAGGCATACCCTCATTAAGAGCATCCACTACCCTACCTGTAATGGTCTTTTGTTGTCCCATCATTTGCCCTGCAAAAGCAAATAACGTAATGAAACACATTAGAAAAACTTTCAATAGGTTCTTCATAGAAGTCATTTTTATAAGTTATTAAATTAAAGATTAAAAAGTTTTTTCTGAATTCCCTTTCGTTGAAATTCATTGCAAATATAAAGACGTAGTTTAAAGTGAAGTGTTTAAAAACAGCTATGTTTTTTCCAAATTTGTCTAAAACCACCCATTTCATCGATTAATAATAATACAATAGATATCTTTGAACATTTTTTGAATCAAAAAAAGAAATAAGAAAATAGTGGTCTGGTCTACTTTTCAGATGAAAGAAGAGGACGGCTTTCTCCTTTTTTACTTTGCTGCTTTATTTCATCAGGAAAAGCCGTATGATTGAACAAATTACGTCCTAAAAGATCTTTTTTTCTTTGCCTCCCATTAATTTCAACCGAGAATGGTTAATATCTATCATGAGACCAGCTCTATCGTATAATTCCAATCCTACAGATAAATCATTAAAAAATATTATGTAACAATTTATCCGTTATCTCATTTACCAAAGTCTGATAATATCTATTTTCCATACAGCAAGATTTGCCTAGTTTACAATATAGTTTGTTCAACCGGGTAAATTTACGCAAATCTTTTGTTTCATGCTAAAAACAGAGCTGTTTGGCCCCGTTAGGCATCACTATGTAGTGTTCCGGTACAAAAGCCTTCGGCCTTAGCCAGTGTTTCAGGCTTACCGATATCAATGAGTCGCAAATCTTCTACCAGATAACCGGAAAACTCCACCTGCCGGCAGGTAGCAAGATAAAAATCCATAATAGAGAATTTGCCTTCCCAACAAGGAACATCCAACAAGCGGAAAATAGCAGGTGAAAGAACATGAATACCACTGAATGCATATTCCTGATAACGTGATTCATCCGGTCGAAAGCCTTCCGGCTTCACTTGTCCCGTGCCTTTATTAATCCAGCCGCAAAGCCTCCTGTCCGTATCAAAAAGCAGATAACGTGAAGTTTTACGCCGACTGGCCAACAAAGTAGCCACACTGCCGTTTTGTAAATGATAGTCGTATAATTCCTTTAGGTCCACATCCGAAAGAATATCGACATTATGCACTAAAAAAGGCTCATCGGAATGTTCAAAGAAAGTACAGGCTTTCCTGACTCCTCCTCCCGTATCAAGCAACTGTTCACGCTCGTCGGAAATATGTATGGTAAGTCCGAAATTATCATTAGCTTTCAGAAAATCGAGTATCTGTTCACCGAAATGGTGAATATTAATCACAATTTCGGTGAAACCGGATGCTTTCAGTTTCAGGATAACATGTTCCAGCATCGGACGTCCGGCTATGGGAACAAGGGCTTTCGGCATAGAGTCGGTCAACGGTTTCAGCCGGCTGCCCAAACCGGCAGCAAATATCATAGCTTTCATTAGTCTTCTATATAGTTGCTTCAAACGTACGTTCTATATTCTGTTCACGATGCACCAATTCTACTTTTACTCCGAATTTCTTATTAAGGTGCTCCGCCAAATGCTGGGCGGAATAAACAGAACGATGTTGCCCTCCGGTGCAGCCAAAACAAACAGATAAATTACTAAATCCCCGTTCCATATATCGTTTCACAGAAGCATCCACCAAGGCATAAACATGATCGAGAAAACGAAGAATCTCTCCGTCTTCTTCGAGGAAGGTAATCACCGGTTCATCCAGTCCGGTAAAAGGTTTGTAACGTTCATATTTTCCGGGATTATTTACAGCGCGGCAATCAAAAACATAGCCGCCCCCATTGCCTGTCGGATCGTCAGGAATCCCTTTCTTATAAGCAAAACTCATGACTTTGACTGTGAGCTGGCGCTTTTTCAGATCGTCCGTAAATTGTTTCAGCCCAGTCAGTTCACGCAGTACTTTACAGAGATACGGATATTCCGGATATTCCTCTTTCAACAGTTCGCGCAGGTTCCCGATAGCATAAGGAACACTCTGGATAAAATGGGGCTTCTTTTCGAAGTAGCCACGAAAGCCATAGGCTCCAAGCACTTGCAAAGTACGGAAAAGTACAAAATGGCGAAGCTGGCTATAAAAATAAGGTTCGTCAATTGGTTGGTATTTGCGGAGTGCTTCAATATATTCTTGCAGCAGTTCCTGACGGAGACTATCAGGATATTTTGCTTTTGCCTGCCATAAGAAAGAAGCAATGTCATAATAGAACGGTCCCTTACGTCCGCCCTGAAAATCAATAAACCATGGTTCGCCGTCTTTAATCATCACATTACGACTTTGGAAGTCACGATACATAAAAGTGGCAGAAGAACTACGAAGCAGAACATCGCTCATCTTCTGGAAATCATCTTCCAGTTTATCCTCTTGAAACTCCATGCCGGTAGCCTTGAGAAAACAGTATTTAAAGTAATTCAGGTCCCAAAGGATAGAACGTTGGTTAAACTCCGGCTGGGGATAGCAACGGGAGAAATCAAATCCGTCCGCCCCGGCAAACTGGATAGCGGGCAGCAGGCGAATCGTCTTTCGAAGCAGTTCTTTTTCATCTTCGGAAAAGACACTCGTGGCACGTCCTTTCTCTATGGCATGAAACAACAAAGTGTCTCCTAAATCTTCTTGCAGATAATAGGTTTTATCTTCCGACACAATGTGAATCTCAGGAATAGGCAAACCGCATCTGCGGAAATGGGCCGCCATATAAAGAAAAGCCTCATTCTCATCGATACAGGTTCCATAAACTCCGATCAATGTTTGCACCCCCGCCAACCGGAAATAACGGCGATTGGAGCCGGAAGAAGGTAATTCTGTTATATTCTCGGCGGGAACTCCCGTATATGCCAGATAAAGTTTTTGTAGTTCTTCGGTAATCATAATCGTATATTTTCGAGCAAAGATAGGGATAAAAACTAAAAAATAAGAGAGCTGATTTAAGTAATATTCATCCGAATACATTATCTTTGTTTCAGTTAAACTGACCTGATTTCATGAGAAAAAACATATTGGTACTACTATGCGTAGCATTTATCATACAGTTTACCGGCCTTCTCCCCCTTCAAGCCGGACATTATTACTATAAACAAATCTCCCTGAAAGACGGACTACCTTCCACCGTGCGCTGTATCCTGACGGATGAACAAGGCTTTGTATGGATTGGAACCCGTTCCGGGCTGGGACGATACGACGGGCATGAACTCAAAAAATATGTTCATCAGGCCGATGATCCTCATTCCATTCCACATAATTTTATCTATCAGATGATAGAAGACGAACAAAACAATATCTGGATTCTGACGGACAAAGGAGTGGCGCGCTATCGACGGCAGAGTGATGACTTCTTCATACCAACGAATGAGTCGGGAAATAACATTATCGTTTATTCAGTTTGCCTGACAAAAGGCGGCGTCTTGTTCGGTTCAAAAAATAAAATCTTTTTCTATAATTATCAGGATGCTTCCTTACGCCTCTTGCAATCATTTGAGCGGGAACCGAATTACAATGTCACCCTGCTGACCCTTTGGGATGAACATACCCTGCTCTGTTGTAGTCGGTGGCAGGGCTTACTACTACTCGACTTAAAAACCGGAAAATATAACCCTCCCCCTTTCGATTGCGGAAAAGAAATCATGAATATATTCATCGATTCACAGAAAAGGATATGGGTGGCACCTTACAACGGAGGCTTGAATTGCCTGACCCGCGACGGAAAACTGCTAGCCACCTATACCACCCGCAATTCTTCTCTGAGCAACAATGTTGTATTAAGCCTCGCCGAACGGGAAGGGCAGATATGGATTGGAACAGACGGAGGAGGCATCAATATCCTTGACCCGGAAACGGGACAATTTTCCCTATTGGAACACATCCCCGGAAGAGATAACTATTCACTTCCTGCCAATTCGATCTTATGTCTTTATAACGACCGGAATAATAATATGTGGGCAGGCAGCATCCGAAACGGATTAATCAGCATCCGGGAAGTTTCTATGAAAACATATAAAGATGTATTGCCCGGCAACGACCGCGGATTAAGCAACTCCACTGTTTTGAGCCTTTTTCAGGAATCCGAAAACCGGATCTGGATAGGTACGGACGGAGGAGGCATAAACAGCTTTAACCCGTTTACGGAGAAATTCGCCCATTACCCTTCGACTTGGGAAGACAAAGTAGCCTCTATCTGTCCGTTTACTCCCGGTAAATTATTAATTTCCCTTTTCTCGCAGGGAGTATTCATTTTCAATCCGGCAACAGGAGAAAAACATCCCTTCACCATTGTAGATAATGAAACGAACACCCGTCTCTGTAACCGGGGAAAAGCCGTGAATTTACTACAAAACACGCCTCACAGCATATTATTCCTGGGAGATCATGTTTATAAATACAATCTGAAAGAACAGACTTTCAATATTGCTACCGAGCAGGAAGGGCAAGATATCATCGGTACCCTTTTACCTATTGGCAATTATCAGGATTATACTTATATAAACGATACAAAACACATCTACGAACTAGATAACCGTACAAACCGGTTGAAAGCATTGTACTCTTGCCGGAAAGATACTGTTATCAACTCCGTTTCACGAGATAAAGAAGGACACTTCTGGATCGGGAGCAATTACGGATTGATACATTATCATCCCGGAACCAAGACAAAGACTCTGATACCGACTTCCCTGTTCGGCGAAATTACTCTACTCGTATGCGACCAGCAGGGAAAAGTATGGATAGGAGCCGACAGTATGCTCTTTGCCTGGTTGATCAAAGAAAAGAAGTTTGTCCTATTCGGAGAGTCGGATGGAGCTATTTTAAACGAATATCTTTCCAAGCCTCAATTATTAAGTATGCAGGGAGATATCTACATGGGCGGTGTAAAAGGCTTGCTTCATATCAACAGCAAGCTCCCGCTGACTACCTCCGAACTTCCACAACTCCAATTGTCAAATGTCATTATCAACGGAGAATCCGTCAACGATAAGTTAAGCGGCAATCCGAAAGGTATCTCTGCTCCTTGGAACAGCAATATTACTATCCGAATCATGTCGAAAGAGGAAGACATTTTCCGCCAAAAAGTATATAAATACCAGATAGAAGGGTTGAATGACCAACAAGTCGAATCCTACAACCCTGAACTGGCTATACGCTCACTGCCACCGGGCAGTTATAAAATCATGGCTTCCTGTACGGCCAAAGACGGTAGTTGGATTCCTAACCAAGAAGTACTGGAGTTAACGATTCTTCCTCCCTGGTATCGTACATGGTGGTTCATCCTCAGTTGCGCAGTTTTCGTTGTCGCCGTTATTATAGAGACTTTCCGAAGAACCTTGAAACGCAAAGAGGAAAAGCTCAAATGGGCTATGAAAGAGCACGAGCAACAAGTGTATGAAGAAAAAGTACGCTTCCTTATCAATATCAGCCACGAGCTTCGTACACCGTTGACACTGATACACGCTCCACTTAGCAGAATATTGAAATCACTCTCCTCCGAAGATCATCAATATCTTCCGCTGAAAGCTATTTACAGACAGTCACAACGTATGAAGAACCTGATTAACATGGTGCTTGATGTGCGTAAAATGGAAGTCGGAGAAAGTAAAATGCAGATACAGCCTCATCCGCTCAATAAATGGATTGAGGACGTATCACAAGACTTTATCAGTGAAGGTGAAGCCAAGAATGTGCGAATCCGTTATGAGCTCGACCCACGGATTGAAACTGTCAGTTTCGATAAGGACAAGTGCGAGACTATTTTAAGCAACCTGCTTATCAACGCGCTCAAACATAGTCCTGAAAATACAGAAATTACAATTACCTCCGAATTACTTTCAGAAGAAAGCAGAATACGTATTTCCATAATCGACCAGGGAAACGGATTGCAGCAAGTAGACACCCGGAAACTCTTTACCCGTTTCTATCAAGGAACAGGAGAACAAAGCGGAACGGGAATCGGATTATCTTATTCCAAGATTCTGGTTGAGCTGCATGGTGGTTCTATCGGTGCCCGCAACAATCAGGAAGCAGGTGCAACTTTCTTCTTTGAACTGCCACTGAAGCAAAAGACCGAAGAAATTATCTGCCAGCCTAAGGCATATCTGAACGAACTGATAGGCGACAATGACAATGAACAGATTCCTGATGAGGACAATTTCGACACGACCCCTTACAGTATTCTGGTAGTGGACGACAATTCCGACCTGACGGACTTCCTGAAAAAATCATTAGGAGAATATTTCAAGCGGATCGTAATTGCTGCAGACGGTGTAGAAGCCCTTCAACTTATCAAGAGCCATACTCCGGATATCATCGTCAGTGATGTAATGATGCCGCGAATGAACGGATATGAATTGTGTAAAAACATCAAAGAGGATATTACTATCAGCCACATCCCTATCATCCTGCTGACGGCAAGAGATGATAAACAAAGCCAGCTGAGCGGTTACAAAAACGGAGCGGACGCCTATCTCACCAAGCCTTTTGAAATAGAAATGTTAATGGAACTCATCCGCAACCGGTTGAAAAACCGCGAACATACCAAGAAAAGGTATCTGAATGCCGGCTTGATTCCTGCCCCGGAAGAGAGCACGTTCAGTCAGGCGGACGAAACATTCTTACTCAAAATGAATAAGATTATCCAGGAAAATCTGGATAACAGTAATCTGGATGTCGCTCTGGTCTGCAAAGAAATCGGCATGAGCCGAGCTTCGCTCTATAACAAGCTAAAAGCTCTTACCGATATGGGGGCCAATGATTATATTAACAAATTCAGAATGGAGAAAGCGATCACATTAATGACTGGCACGGAGCTGTCATTTACGGAAATCGCCGAGAAAGTCGGGTTTACTACTTCCCGCTATTTCAGTACGGCTTTCAAACAATATACAGGCGAAACGCCGACACAGTATAAGGAAAAGCGGAAACAGGAAAAGAAAAACGAATAGCCATCCGACAACTAAAAAATAAAAAACGGTGAACACTGTGCAGCAACGAACTGCCTGATGTTCACCGTTTGTTCTATATATTGAGCCTTGTCTACTCTCAACCGTTGACTTTTTTATAGTCTTCCAGGAATTTTTTCAGTCCCGAATCCGTCAACGGATGATTCAACAATCCCTTAATGGCACTCAACGGGCAAGTAGCAACATCCGCCCCCACTTCCACACATTCGATAATGTGCTTCGTATTACGGATAGAAGCTGCCAGCACTTGCGTCTTGTAATCATACGTGCGGTACATACGTACAATATCCCCAACAAGTCCTATCCCATCTTCACAAATATCATCCAGACGGCCGACGAAAGGAGATACATAAGTTGCCCCGGCTTTAGCCGCCAGCAACGCCTGTCCCACCGAAAAGACCAGCGTACAGTTCGTGCGTATTCCTTTCTCCGTGAAATACTTGATGGCTTTGATACCGTCGGCAATACAAGGCACTTTCACTACGATATGCGGATTAAGCGCCGCCAGCTCCTCGCCTTCGCGAATCATCCCTTCATAATCGGTCGCTATCACCTCGGCACTCACATCACCGTTGACGATATTACATATCTTGACATAATGGTCACGCTGGTTCTGTGTTCCCTTGATACCTTCTTTCGCCATGAGCGAAGGGTTGGTAGTCACTCCGTCAAGTACACCGAGGTCATGTGCCTCCTTAATCTGCTCCAAATTGGCTGTGTCAATAAAAAACTTCATACTCTTATTTTTTTAATGGTTAACTATCTAATAGTCAAAGATAAGAAATTATTTCCATTCACAACCGTATCAAGCGATCGTTATTGACGGATCAAGATAAACATCCTGGATAGCATTCAATAATTCTACCCCTTTATTCATCGGTTTCTGGAAAGCCTTACGTCCGCTAATCAGTCCCATACCTCCGGCACGCTTATTCACTACGGCAGTAATGACGGCATCACGCAAATCGGAAGTTCCGTGAGATTCCCCACCGGAATTAATCAGTCCTACACGCCCCATGTAGCCATTAGCAACCTGATAACGGCAAAGGTCAATCGGGTGGTCAGTCGCCAGTTCGGTGTACATACGTTCGTCCACCTTGCCGAAGCCGATAGCTTTAAAGCCGCCGTTATTCGTCGGAAGTTTCTGCTTCACAATATCCGCCTTAATGGTCACACCCAGGCGGTCAGCCTGTCCGGTCAGGTCGGCAGCAGAGTGATAATCTATTGCTCCTTTTTTGAAATCATTGTTACGCAGATAACACCACAGAATGGTTGCCATACCCAGTTCGTGCGCATATTCAAACGCCTCGGCAATCTCTACCAACTGACGGCGACTCTGTTCCGAACCGAAATAGATAGTAGCTCCGACAGCTACTGCCCCCATGTTCCATGCCTCCTTCACGGTGCCAAACAACACTTGGTCGAAGCTGTTCGGATAAGAAAGCAGTTCATTATGATTCAACTTCACAACGATAGGTATCTTATGGGCATACTTACGCGCTACGGAACCCAGGATTCCGAAAGTGGAAGCCACGGCGTTGCAGCCGCCTTCAATAGCCAGTTTCACGATATTCTCCGGGTCGAAATAGATCGGGTTCGGAGCAAAAGAAGCCCCGGCGGTATGCTCGATATCCTGATCGACAGGAAGAATGGACACATATCCGGTATTTGCCAATCGGCCATGCCCCAAGAGAGACTGAAGGCTATTCAATACCTTTATATTACGATCTGAATCCAACCAGATTTTATCTATTGTATCGGGAGAGGGAATGTGAATCAGCGATTTATCGATGGTTTTACAGGTGTGATCCAAATAATAACAGGATTTATCTCCTAATAATTCTATAACTTTATTCATAACTTCATTTTTTTAATGTATAACTTTATTCTATTTTTTCTTTCCCTGGTTGGCTACTGCCTCCATTAATTTTCTGATTTCTTCGGGATTACCCAGAAAGTAGTCATTAGCTACATTAAGATTCTCGTCGAACTCAAACACATAAGGCACGGCAGTAGGCAGGTTCAGTTTTATAATATCTTCATCCGAAATATGTTTCAGATGTTTGATAATCCCCCTCAAACTATTACCGTGAGCTACCACCAGTAAAGTATGGGCAGTTTTCAATGCAGGAAATATATTTGATTCCCAATAAGGCATAATACGTTCAATGGTATCCTTCAATGATTCGGTACGGGGCAGTTCAGCATCGGGTACCTCGTGATATCGATAGTCGAAACGTGGATTTCTAAGGTCATTCTCTGCAAGCGGATTAGGAGCAATGTCATAGCTGCGGCGCCATACAAGCACTTGTTCCTCCCCATACTTCCCGGCGGTTTCCGCTTTATTCAGCCCTTGTAACTCTCCATAATGCTTCTCATTCAGGCGCCAGTTCTTTTCCACGGGAATCCAGTCGAGATTCATCTTATCAAGCACGCAGTTCAGAGTTTTCACTGCACGTTTCAGATAGGAAGTATAGGCTTTATCGAAATTGAAGCCATATTCTCTCAGCGTCTCCCCTGCCTTCTCGGCTTCGGCAACTCCTTTTTCCGTAAGGTCTACATCCGTCCAGCCGGTGAAACGATTTTCCTTGTTCCATACACTCTCTCCGTGACGAAGTAATACTATTTTTTTCATTCTTAATGATCTCCTTTCTTTTTATATCTACGCATTATATATAGAACATTTTATTTCTCCACAAAGTTCACGAAAGAATAAGGAGTTATCAATACCTAAAAATGGTGGTTTATTAGCAGGAATCCGACAAAAATGACTACTTTTACATATTAAACAAATTTTTAACCTTCAGAACAAACTGTAAAATGCCTGAAACAGACACACACAGAGAAGACATCTTCCTACGGAAATTAATGAATAAAGCCAACATCGGCTGGTGGGAGGCAGATGTAAAAACAGAGTGTTACAAATGCTCCGGCTTCATAGCCCAACTTCTCGGTCTCGACGAGGAGGGTATTATTAGTTTCAATGATTTCAACAAGCGGATTCTGAGGGAAGACCAGCAACACACCACTTCCCACTCTTTCGATGAATTACAGCAGACGATTGAAGAAGTATATCTGCTCGATACTCCTAAAGGGGGTGTATGGATACGCAGCAAGATATGTTACCAGGAAACAGACGAGGCAGGAAACACCAAGATATATGGCATAGCCGAAACACAAGACGGACCACATATGGCGTCCGCTTACCAGGCATTGCAGAACAGTGAACGCATTCTGCATAATATCTATAAAAATATCCCCGTAGGCATCGAATTATACAATAAAGACGGGCTCCTGATCGACCTTAACAAGAAGGAACTGGAAATGTTTCATATAGCCAGCAAAGAAGATGTCTTGGGAGTTAATCTGTTCGAGAATCCCCTGCTTCCGGAAGAGATCAAACAGAAACTCAGAAATAATGAAGACGCCGACTTTACATTCTGCTATGAATTTTCCAAGATAAACGGATACTACCAGTCACAAAGTTCGGGAGGCAGTATAGATTTAACAACCAAAGTAACTACGCTGTACGACCATAATCATGAGCCGATCAATTACTTGGTGATTAACGTAGACAAGACCGAAAATACCATTGCTTATAATAAGATTCAGGAGTTCAAAAATTTCTTCGACCTGGTAGGCGACTATGCCAAAGTTGGTTATGCCCATTTCGACGCTTTGAGCCGGGACGGTTATGCCCTGAGCAGCTGGTACAGGAATATAGGAGAGGAAGAAGGTACCCCACTACCGGAAATCATCGGCATACACTCCCACTTCCACCCCGAAGACCGGGCTGTAATGCTTGATTTTCTGGATAAGGTCATTAAAGGGGAAAGTAGCAAATTATGTCGTGATATGCGTATTCGCAGAGCTGACGGAAACTATACGTGGACACGCGTGAATGTGCTGGTCCGGAATTATCTCCCACAGGATAATATCATCGAAATGTTGTGCATCAACTTTGATATCACCCAACTGAAAGAAACGGAACGAATGCTCATTCAAGCTAAAGAGAAAGCAGAAGAATCCGACCGGCTAAAGTCTGCCTTCCTTGCCAATATGAGCCACGAGATACGTACACCGCTCAATGCGATTGTCGGTTTTTCGAGTATGCTGCAAGAGGCGGACAATCCGGAAGAGAAACTGCAGTATGTCACCATCATCGAAGAGAACAACAAACGCCTGCTACAACTTATTTCCGATATTCTCGACTTGTCAAAAATCGAAGCTGGAACTTTTGACTTTACCTTCGAGAAAGTGAATGCCAAACGGTTATGCAATGAATTATACCAAGCAATGCAGATGCGAACCTCCCCGCAGGTGGAACTCCGCCTGTCTCCCGATCTGCCCGATTTGCAACTCACCAGCGATAAAAGTAGGCTTTACCAAGTATTATCAAACTTCGTAGTCAATGCGTTAAAATTTACCTCCGAAGGGAGTATAACCATCAGTTACCAAATAAAAGGAAAAGAAGCAAAATTCTCCGTAGAGGATACGGGTATAGGAATCGAACCGGAAAAGCAAACGGCTGTATTCAACCGTTTTGTCAAACTCAATAATTTTATTCCCGGCACCGGTCTCGGTCTTTCTATCTGCCAGAGTATCATCACACAACTCGGAGGAAAGATCGGAGTAGACTCGGAACCCGGAAAGGGTTCCTGTTTCTGGTTTACACATCCACTCGGCTAACCCGGAAAGCAGGTTCACAATTTACTTCCAGAACCCCGTTACAATACATTCAGGGCAGGGATTATTCTCACCATGACGAGAACTTTTTCTCATAGTAATGAGAAAAAGTTCTCATCACAGTGAGAATGGTTTGAGAAAAACCTTAGTCAATAACTTATATAAATGAATAGAATAATCAATTCATAAAAGAAGATTAGAAACCAAACTTGAACGGTGTGCCATCTAATTTCTTTTCAGGAAAATGCGGTCTGTTATCGTACCCGGAAGCTCCGATTCATAATGTGTCACCATAATCATCGTTTTATCTTTACGTTGGCAGAAGGCTTCAATCACCTTCTTCACCCGGCGACGGTTGTAAGTATCAAGTCCGTGAAGCGGTTCATCCAAAATCAACAGTTCCGGATCTTTGACGAAAGCACGTGCCAGCAGAGCCAGCCGTTGCTCGCCACTGGAAAGTTGCAGGAATGCTTTATCTTTCAATGCTGCGATACCGAATACATCCATCCACCATTCACAAATATCCATCTGCTCCGGTTGCGGACGTCTGTACAACCCGATACTATCATGTAAACCGCTTGCTACAATCTCAATAGCCGGCAGGTTTTTAAGGTAAGCACGATGCATCTCCGGACTGACGTAGCCAATGTGTTTCTTAATTTCCCAGATACTCTCCCCGGTTCCTCTTTTTCGTCCGAACAGGCTGATATCACAGGCATACGATTGGGGATTATCCGCACAAACAAGACTCAACAAGGTTGATTTACCCGCACCGTTTTCTCCACTCAATGCCCATTTCTCCCCACGATGCACAGTCCAATCGAGTTCTTTCAGAATAGTACGGTCACCATAGCGGATACTGACTTTGTTTAGTTTTACCACTTCATCGGCATCGTAATTATTGCCATTGTAAGGCAAATCAATGATACGTTGTTGTAAATCGTCAAAAGGAACGACCGTATCTCTTGAACGGAAAGCATCCAAATAGACTTCACGTTCCATTTTCGGAAAGACTTCCATTTTGTCAACGGGAATGACATGAGTAATGAAGGAAGGAATATCATCCAACATGGAAAGCACCAGAATTATCTGTACCGACGACATCTTCGTCAGACGATCGAGCAAAGAGAAAAGCAATTCGCGTGTAGGAGCATCCAGTCCGATAAACGGGTTATCCATAATCAGAACACGGGGAGCAGTCAGCAGGGTCTTTGTGAGCTGGAATTTGCGTAATTCCCCACTGGAAAGAAGGATAATCTTCTTATCCAGAAGAGGCTCGATACGGAAAAGGTCGAATAATTCGTTTTTCAGTTGCTCGTCCTTGATCTCGCCCAGCATTTCGCGGACATCGGGAGCCTCATCCTGGTCATGGGCATTCCAACGTTGCTGATAGTAGTAATTGGCGTCGGCAGCTCCATAGGTATCACGAAAAGCGATGTATTTTACATTATCATAAACGGTCTGAGTAGCAGAAGGAGAAAAATCATATTGCAGCGCTCCTTCACGCAGCGGATATTTACCGATCAGCGTATCTACAAAAAGGCTTTTACCACTACCGTTCGGTCCTACAATGGCTATATGTTCGTCTGCCCCGATAGTTGCCGTGACGGGTTTGGCTAAACGCACAAGCGGGTTGCGTGCTACGCCCCCCGCCATGCTGAATGTATTTTGGCTCATATTCTTCTATTTTTATCTATTTATACATAATCAGTGCAGACTGGCCGGGAACAATTACTTCCGGTCCGGTTTGCGTCCCAAGTCCGCGAACATCTATCACACCGTCCTTACATACTACCGTATATTTGCCGGCAGGTACTTCCAGACGTGCGGGAGTAGTGCGGGAGTTGAAAGCAACGATAATATCTTCCCAACGGTCACCGTTCGCATGCTCCTTCAAAAGGAACGCAATCAGATTGTTCCCCTCGACAGGCAGGAATTCCAAATGTCTCCGAACCATTTCCGCGTCTCCCATACGGAAGGCGGGATGAGATTTACGCAAGTCAATCAAACGCTTATAATAGGTGAAAACATCCTCATTCGTAGTTTTGCGCCGCCAGTCAATAGCGTTTACCGCATCCGGACTCTTGTAGCTGTTGTCCACTCCTTTCTTATCACGCATCACTTCCTCGCCAGCATAAATAAAAGGAATACCTTGTGAAGTAAAGACCACCGTTTGCGCCAATTTATCCAGACGGACCAACTGTTCGGGAGTAATTCCCGGCATACTTGCCTTTATTCGGTCAACAAGGCATAATCCGTCATGACAGGAAACATAACTAATCATCTGTGTAGGTTGCTTCGCCCAAGGTTGCCGGCTATAATTCACCGAATCACAGCGCACTTGCGGATGTTCAATCGCACCCACAATACCAAACTTTACACTCGCCTCTCCTCCCGGAACACCGGCAAGAAACGCACCTTTATCTTTTTCCCATACAGGTCCGCAAAGCCCATCACGCAGTTCATCCGAAAAGACAGCGATATCCGGCATACGGGCAACATTTCCTTTCATGGCCAACGAATCCGCCGGATATTGAGGAGCTTCAGCAGCCCAGCCTTCTCCATAAATGCAAATGGTAGGATCAATCTTGTTGACAGCTTTCCTGATTTCGTTCATCGTCTCGATGTCGTGTATTCCCATGAGGTCAAAGCGGAAGCCGTCAATATGATATTCATTAATCCAGTAAAGGACAGATTCTATCATAAATTTACGCATCATAGAACGTTCACTTGCAGTCTCATTGCCGCATCCCGAGCCATTTGCCAGAGAACCATCTTCTTTCCGGCGATAAAAGTAACCGGGAGCGGTACGTTCAAAGTTACTCTCTATCGTATTGAACGTATGGTTGTACACTACGTCCATTATCACCCGGATACCTGCCTGATGTAGTGCCTGTACCATTTGTTTGAACTCCTTCACACGAACCGCAGGCTGATAAGGGTCGGTCGAATAAGAACCATCCGGCACGTTATAATTCAGCGGATCATATCCCCAGTTATATTGTTTTTCTTCCAGCTTCGTCTCGTCTACGGAAGCATAATCATAAGAAGGAAGCAGATGTACATGCGTGATCCCCAGTTCTCTCAAATGGTCGATCCCTGTCAGACGTTTATCAGCATTCATGGTTCCTCGTTCGGTCAAGGCAAGATATTTTCCTTTGTTCTTCACCCCCGAAGTAGAATCCGACGAGAAATCACGATGATGCATTTCGTAGATAATCATATCGGCAGCAGATTTCAGGGTAGGGCGCCGGTCACTCTCCCACCCTTCCGGCTGGGTCGATTTCCAGTCAATAATAGCAGCACGCTTGCCATTTACTCCGACAGCACGAGCGTTAATACCCGGTGTATCTCCTTGCCATTTATCATCAATCTTCACATTGAAGGTGTAGAATTTACCCAGCAAATCTTTGTCTACGGTCACCGTCCATGTTCCGTCTTCAGCAGGTTCCATTTTCTCCGTTTCGTAAGCATGACCACCTTCCCCTGCATCATAAAGCATCAGGCGTACCTCATCAGCCGTAGGCGCCCAAAGCGTAAACCTGGTAGCCCCCGGAGCATACTCCATTTCGACAAGATTCCCCGAACGAACGGGATAGAGTTCATAAGAAGCGTATTCCTTTTTTGCAGAAGAACAACTCATCACTGTTGTCATCGTAGTTACTCCCAGTATTGCTAAATAATTAGTTCCCATCTTCATCTTAACCCTTTCCTTTGATATATAGTGCTTTATCGCACCTATAAACTTATAGCATAGAACTTATATCCTCAATTATTTCACCTTATCCGGGTTCTTTGCTATGTAATCTTTCCAACTATTATATCCTTTTTCCAATGCCGGCCGTCCCATTTGCAGAAAATGGCAATATGCGGCCGCCAAACCGTCTGTCGCATCCATGAAAGTAGGCATATCTTCTTTCGAAAAGCGAAGCATTCGCTGCAACATATCCGCCACTTGCTCTTTCGAGGCCTGTCCGTTTCCGGTAATAGCCATTTTAATTTTCAAAGGAGCATACTCGGTGATTGGTATGTCACGGCTTAGGGCCACTGCCATTGCTACTCCCTGCGCACGCCCCAACTTCAACATCGACTGCACGTTTTTGCCGAAGAATGGTGCTTCAATAGCCAGTTCGTCAGGCAGATAGCTTTCAATGATACTCAATACACGCTCATGAATATGACGTAGTTTCAGATAGTGATTGGCAAATTTACGCAAGTCGATAATCCCCATTGCAACCATTTCGGGCTTGGTTCCTTTTATTCTCAAGATCCCATATCCCATGATCGTAGTACCGGGGTCAATACCCAGGATTATCTTTTCTTTTACCGGTTGAATCACTCTATCACCTCCATTAATGTCGGAAAACCAATCACCTTATCCTTAAATATTTTTGTAAGTTCATCATTCAGGCGCACTCCCTGTTCCAGATGCCAGCGGTGCAGCATCCCGCTACTCTCTACCTCCCACTGCAAGGAGTAAGCACTTCCTTCCTCCCGGTGGCTCAATATCCGGCAGATACGCGGCGTCTTCAATGCACCATGCTTCTGTACTTCGGGAATATAGGATTCTTTAATCCAAATCAGAAAATTATCGTGAACGTCGTCATCCACCTGAAAAGTCGTATTATAAATCAGCATTTCTTTATTTTAAACTATTATTTACCGCAAACATAGCAATTATTTCAGAATATTGCATTATATTTGCGCCAACAAAAAAGATTCGTTTACAAACGTTATCATATAAGATTAAAGAAGGGGCGTTAGCTCATCTGGCTAGAGCGTAACACTGGCAGTGTTAAGGTGATCGGTTCGAGTCCGATACGCTCCACTTCTTCAAAAGAGTTATTCGGCAACGAGTTACTCTTTTTTTTGATTTACTTATATGAAGTGGCTTTACTACATTTTATACCCACCAAATAAAAAAAGGACCTTTATTCAAGGTCCTTTTTGATTACTTCATCCATTTCTTTTATACGTTTCTTGCGGTTCTTGATAGGACCGTCTTTCGTATCATCTTTGAAAACATTATCTGCACGGTCAGTTACTTCACTGCTCCATTCTTCAAACTGATTTTTAGCCGGACGGCCATTCGGTTCGATATTCTCTTCGGCAATCGAATCGTGTCTGTTAATCATATCATCCATATCTTTTCTATTTTAATAGGTTATAGAAACAAGACAATAAAACAGGCAAAAAGTTCTTAGTTTTAATCATTTTTATTCTCCCTAACAAACATATATGTATCGGCCCAAATCAGCCATAACACAGCATCTTGATATTCAACATCTTATTTGCATCTATTTTGGGTTTAAAACCAAGCCCCTGTTCCTTTAAAAGAAACGACCTGTTTCTCACCGAGGAACGACTTCTTCCTTTTAAAGAAACAATACCTTTATTAAATCCTGGCACAAAACCAGCCATATTAATGAGAATACTCGTATCTTTATTGTCGAATTAATCAATAAATTGTGAGATGTCAAAAGTATTAGGATTTATGAAGCAAGTAGCCTATGGGCTACAAATGGAGGGAAACTTTGGAACTGCTCATGTTTATCGCAGCAGTCTCAATGCCATTATTGCTTATCGTGGGAAAGATGATTTTGCCTTCAATGAGGTAACTTCAGAGTGGTTAAAAGGGTTCGAAGTTTATTTCGTGCCGTTTACAATCGTGCCGTCGATCTTCGTCGGGCACCATACGTTCCGCATCTGTTCCGTTCGGTATATACGGGAACTCGTGCCGACCATAAACGGGCTTTGGGTAATGAAGATATGAAAAGGGTCTTTTGCAAACTGTCACAATCTTCGGGTGCATCTTCAAATATGCGTCGTGCACAAGAATTTTTCATTCTTATGTTTCTACTTCGAGGTATGCCGTTTGTCGATCTTGCTTATCTACGCAAGAGTGATTTGCGTGATAATGTGATCACGTATCGTCGGCGTAAAACAGGCCGTCCCCTGTCGGTGACGTTAACTCCGGAAGCAATGATTCTGGTAAAGAAATACATGAACTGAATATCAGTTGGCGTTGCGTAGCTTTAATCAACAACTAATGTTGCTGGGAGAGTTATTAGGACTAGGCGATAAATTAAGCTCGTACACCGCCCGCCACACTTGGGCTACGACGGCTTATTATTGCGAAATTCATCCGGGTATTATTTCCGAAGCTATGGGACATTCGTCCATCACTGTAACGGAAACATACCTCAAGCCTTTCCGAAGCAAAAAAATTGATGAAGCAAATAAACAAGTTCTCGATTTTATAAAGCGCTCAGTAATAGGATTAAATACCTGATTATTACCCTGTTACTTTGTAGGTAACGGGGAGAAATTCCGGTGCAAATATGAGCATATTTCTTAAAACAACCAAACGAAATCAAACATTTTTTCCAATAAACTACTCAAAAACAGAACTAGGATAGATAAAACACGCGGATTCTTTATTTTAGGGCTTTGTTAACCTCTAAATTATGCCAAAGATTTTCCTCCCCTCTGCCGCTCGTCAGAAGCAGGGGTAAAGAACTTTCATAATCTATCGTATAATTTTTCTGTATTGACTACTCCAAAAGAGCAGGAACAAAGGTTTCCCCGTTACCTACAAAGTAACGGGCTGCCTATTATTGAAACTTAGTGTTTAATAATATATTATTAATGTAATTTTTAAGTAGTTATGAAAAGAAAATTTGTAAAAGTGATGTTCTTCGGGGCGTTGG
>NZ_MNQN01000070.1:0-1032 GCF_001915455.1 Bacteroides sp. 43_46
GGCACTATAAAATATTTTGTGTAAATGGAAATACGGGATTCAGAAATGAGTCTCGTATTTTTTATTTTATACATTTGCAAAATGAAGAAGCTTATGAAAGAAAAGAATCAAGTAGTGCCTGATGAGGTTTTAAGCAAGTTTATCAGTCAGTTCAAGACAGAAGCCGATGTGAGCAAGTTTCTGAAGCAGTTGCATGCCCAAGTATTGGAAAAGATGCTTGAAGGTGAAATGGATGCCCATTTGGGATATGAAAAGAATTCTGTGATAGGAAATAACACTGGCAACTCCCGAAATGGCAGTTATCCGAAGAAAATCCAAACCGAACATGGAGAGTCTGTCATTTCTATTCCACGTGACCGTAACGGCCAGTTTGAGCCGATAGCAGTGCCTAAACATGAAAGCCGTGGACTTTCTATAGAAAAGCTCGTTATCTCCCTATATGCCAAAGGAATGAGCGTTTCTGACATAGAGGAAGAGATGCGTGAGATTTATGAAATAGAGCTCTCTACATCTGCCATTTCCATCATTACCAACAAGGTCAATCAGGCTGCCCAGGAGTGGCAGAACCGTCCCCTTGATCCTGTTTACCTGATAGTCTGGATGGATGGTATTGTCTTCAAGGTACGGGATAACGGTAAGATCATAAACAAGACCGTTTACCTTTGCGTCGGACTGAAACAGAACGGTCTGAAGGAAGTCCTTGGCATGTGGGTTGGCAAATCGGAAAGCTCTTCTTTCTGGATGGGTGTCCTGACTGATTTAAAAGCCCGTGGGGTGCAGGATATCCTGATTACCTGTACTGACAATCTGAATGGATTTACGGATACTATCCGCAGTATATTCCCTCAGTCATCCACTCAAATCTGTGTGGTACATCAGATCAGAAACTCCTGTAAATATGTGGTTTATAAAGATAAGAAAGAGTTTACGGCAGATATGAAGAATATCTATAATGCACCCAACAAAGAGGTTGCAGCCACAGAACTTGACAATCTGGAAAAGAAATGGGGAGGAAAGTATCCTTATGCTATA
>NZ_MNQN01000070.1:1213-7443 GCF_001915455.1 Bacteroides sp. 43_46
TGAATCAATTTATGCTTATTTTTGAAAACAGAATCCAGATATAAGAACAAACTTACAGCTGAATCCTGTTTCCATTTACACAAAATTTTGGACAGTGTCTTTAGATTATAAAATTTGGGAACCATATAAATCTTTATTGCCTATTCCTGAGGAAGAGATTAGTAATAACTCAGCTCTTACCCAAAACCCCGGCTATTAAATTTCTTACTTAACTTTCTTCATATTGTTTTTTTGATTCGAGAGGCTATTCCGTTTTTTCGGAGTAGCCTCTTTCCGTATTTTCTTATTGTAATCTTTTCTTCATTTATATCATAAAATATGTAAAGCTGTTCCACCGAAAGATATTACAGGCTTAAACAAAGTTGGAAACTTCGAATCTTTTTGATAACTTTGTAATCAACAATCTATATCAGGTTGTTATTTAGAGATAAGGTATTGGTAATTACTTCACAATGAGCAGATTGCTGGCACAGAAATACAGACTCGCAGGCATGGCCCTGCTGCTTGTATTCGCATCCTACTGGTGCGGCATTACGTTGTTCACTCACTCGCACGTGGTGAATGGCGTTATTGTTGTGCACTCGCATCCGTTCAAGGCCGGGCATACACATACCGATACCCAGCTCGAAACCATTTTCTACCTCTCTTTGCTGCAGACTTCCGGCGAAACGAACACCAGTGTGGCCTTGCCCTGCTGGCTTATTCCTTTGGGACTGATTCTCTTTGTCTGCACGATGGGAGTACCTTATCGTCCGTGCGCGGACATCCTGACACGCGGTCCTCCCTCTCTTTGATTTTTTCGGGGCATATTCTGCCCGTTTATGAATCCTGAAACATTTATTATTTTAAAGATTGCAGTTCCGGTACAGCGCCTGCTCTGCATACCTTTTCGTGGGTGTATGCACGTTTACCAGGAGAGTTATGCTTTGCATTCGGCGCAACCCTGCAAGCCGGCTTTGTCACAGCTGTAGTGAACCTTTCTCATAGGTATGCGAAAGATTCGGCTTTTCTGTGCCGCGACTTTTGCTTTGCTGTGATAAACCGATCGGACAGGGACGAACTGCGAACGACAATCGTGTAAATACTTAAAAATCAAAGATGAAAACTTTTTATATATACCTTTTGGGAGCAATACTGACATTGTTCCCGGGCTATGCTTTTGCATACGAACTGAACGATACCGATGCCAATATCATTGGCCACGTAACCGATAAAGATACCAAGGAACACCTGGCTTATGTAACGATTATGCTGAAGGGGACAACCATCGGGACGACTACCGACGAAACAGGGCATTACTTCCTGAAAAACCTGCCCGAAGGGACTTTTACTGTTGAAGTCAGTTCGATAGGCTATAAGACAGAGCGCCGCACCGTGCAGCTCACCAAGGGCAAGACGCTGGAACTGAATTTCGAGATTGGCGAGGACCACGTGGCACTCGAGGGGGTGGTGGTTTCGGCCAACCGTAACGAGACGACCCGCCGCATGGCGCCTACGCTGGTAAACGTGGTATCGGTCAAGACGTTCGAGAATACCAACTCTACCTGTCTGGCGCAGGGGCTGAACTTCCAGCCGGGTGTGCGTGTGGAGAACAACTGCCAGAACTGCGGATATCAGCAGGTGCGCATCAACGGATTGGACGGGCCTTATACGCAGATTCTCATCGACTCGCGTCCCATCTTCAGCGCGCTGGCGGGGGTATACGGTCTGGAGCAGATTCCTGCCAACATGATTGAACGTGTGGAGGTGATGCGCGGCGGCGGCTCGGCTTTGTTTGGCTCTTCGGCCATTGCCGGCACCATCAACATCATTACCAAGGAACCGGTGCGCAACTCGGCCCAGTTCTCGCACACACTGACGGGGATAGGCGATGCATCGGTTTTCGAAAACAATACCACAATGAATGCTTCGCTGGTATCCGACAACCAGAAGCTGGGACTGGCAGTTTTCGGACAGAACAGAGAACGTGCCGGCTATGACCACGACGGCGACGGATTTACCGAGCTGCCGGAGCTGAAAAGTCAGACGGTGGGCATGCGCTCCTACATCAAGACCAGCGATTATTCGAAGGTTACGGTAGAGTATCACCACCTGCAGGAGCACCGTCGTGGTGGCGACCAGCTGGCTCTCCCGCCGCACGAGGCGCTGATAGCCGAGCAACTGAAGCACAGCATCAATACCGGAGGGGTAAAGTTCGACCTGTTTTCGCCCGATGAAAAACAGCGCCTGGGCATTTATGCCTCGGCACAGCACATCGACCGCGACAGTTACTACGGCGGAGGCGAGGACTTGCAGGAAAAACTGAAATCGTATGGCAACACCACCGACATGACCTGGGTGGCAGGTGCGCAGTACAACTATAACTTCGACCGCTGCCTGTTTATGCCAGCTACGCTGACTGCTGGTGCCGAATATAACCAGGACCGCCTGAAGGACAACATGTGGGGGCGCGGCCGCTATCTGGACCAGCGGGTGAATACCGTGAGTGCTTTTGCGCAGAATGAGTGGAAAACGGCCCGCTGGAGTTTTCTGGTCGGTGCCCGCATGGACAAGCACAGCCTGCTGGACAAGCCGGTATTCAGTCCGCGTGCCAATGTGCGTTTCAACCCCACGGATAATATCAACCTGCGTGCCAGCTACTCGTTCGGCTTCCGAGCACCACAGGCTTTCGACGAAGACCTGCACATTGACAACGTGGGCGGAACCGTATCGATGATTCAGTTGGCCAAGGACCTGAAAGAAGAAAAATCGCAAAGCCTCAGCCTCTCTGCCGATATGTATCACAGCTGGGGCGACTGGCAGGGCAATCTGCTGGCAGAGGGTTTCTATACCAATATTTCGGATGTATTTGCCCTGACCGAGATTGGTAAGGACGAAAACGGTGTCATTATCAACGAACGCGGCAACGAAAAGGGGGCAGTGGTGTATGGCTGTACGCTGGAGGGCAAGCTGGCATGGCGAAACGTATGGCAGTTGCAGGCGGGATTTACCGTACAGCAGGCCCGGTATAAAGAGGCGCGTTCGTGGAGTGAGAACGACCCCAATGTGCCGCTCGAAAAACGCATGTTCCGCACGCCGGACACGTATGGCTACTTTACCATGAGCTATAATCCGCTGCGTGCACTTACGCTGGCACTTTCGGGAACCTATACGGGCAGCATGCTGGTAGAGCATCATGCTGGATACATCAGCCACAACCGTACGGAAACCACCCGCCGTTTTGTAGACATGGGCTTCAAGGCTGCCTACGATTTCAAGTTCTACAAGAGCATCCAGATGCAGGTAAGCGCGGGCGTGCAGAATCTGCTGAACGCTTACCAGCAAGATTTCGATCGTGGTGCTAACCGTGATTCCGGTTACATTTATGGTCCAGGAATGCCGAGATCTGTATATGCCGTTCTGAAGTTGAGTTATTAAAATAAGATGTAGTGATTTTGGGAAACAGTCATAATCTGTTTCTAGCATTTGGACTGACCGCCTATACCGGTCTTGTAACCGGCATAGGCGGTCTGATTGCCTTTCTTGCCAAACACACTGACAGCTGTATTCTTTCAGCCTTTTTTTCGTCAGTGTTATGATTTATGTTTCCTATGGACTTATACCAGAGTTGTTTTTTCTTTTTGAGCTTTATACTGAGCACACATCTTACATCTATATGTTGCTTTTATTGTTGTCCGGAGAAATTTTGTTTCTTAGCAATGATAAGCAGGAGATAATTGCAGATAGCTATCTATATCTGTGTGTACACTGAATTCTTAGTGATTCCGTAGAATGTCTTTATGTGCAAATGCTGCTTTTTTCTATTTGAAGAACAACTCAATTAGTCATCTCTCTCTGTATAACTTGGCAATGGTCAATGCATCAAGCTTAAAGTTATTGGAGGTGAAATGATAACTGTATTTGTGCTAAAGTCCTCATACACAGTAAGCCTAAAATCAGTATACTTTTGGGAAGTAAGTGCTCCTGTCAATTTGATGGTTTCATTAGAGAAAAGTCTAGCAGATTGCTCCACCTCTCTATTATCAATAACTTCGTAAAGTATATTCTCTTTTTACTCTTGTTACAAAAAAGACGTTGTTAAGATGAAAATGCAGACACAAAGAGTTAACTCTTACTATAGGTATCTTATCCATAATTGGGGAATCATGAACTGCTCTTTCTGTCAAATGAGTAGATGTCGAGATGGAACCTTTAATATCCATCAAGATATATATCTTGATGGTTCCTCTATCATGATGTAACATAGTCCATAGACAAAGTTTCAGATATAGCTCAATCGTGTTGCTATCAAAGGTATAGACCATTTCATCCAGGTCAGGTATAAGTTTCTAATCCTTATATGCTTTCTTTGCTTGTCGTTCGTTTCGAGCAATGTGGCTTTTGGCATGGCCTTAATGCCAAAACGGTAAAAGTCGATAGAATAAAGGTTAGGTGTAGTCTATATGTCTCTTGGTCCGAATCTGTCCGTGAACTGATAAAGCTCATTAACATGAATTGGTCACAGCAAATGAACTTGATGGCATGCCTGTCACCCTTATAGCGGTTGACATACTTCTTAAATTCATATATGTTTACAAGAGACATAACTTGCGCAAAAATTGTTTTTTCCTTTATTCATTGTTTGCAGAATAGGCTGTTTATACCTACTTGCAAAACTATGGTTTCTAATCGAAAAAAATATTAGTCTCGTAATTAACTGATTATTAATTAATAATAGCTGTTTTGAGAAAACGTCTCCGGACAGCAGTGAATCGTAATTATAAATAATAAAATATTCTTATTATCCCTTTCATCAAAGATAAATCCCAATCCTGATTTGCCAGCCGCATTCATTCCTTTTTTTCAGGAGAATTTTCTTTATGGCTGAAGCCATGAAAATTCACCTGAAAAAGAATGCGGCGGCAAACGGATTAGTATTAATGGAAAGATTACAGGGATTAACTGCGACCGACGTGACGCATAGCTGTGATCAAAGGCGACTATCCTTATATTCCATTTATGACCTCAAAAATACTGTGAAAATTCACCTCCTCAATAACAAAACATAGCCTGCTTATTAAATCCCGAAATAAGACAGGGATTTCAGCTCCCTCCGATCTGCATAGTCCGGTGGCTTCGCTATGATATCTGATGTCATATTATGAACTTTGATGATAGTCTTTTGTGTTCCACAACCTTCTATTCTATTTTTGCAACAACCACTTAAACTAATGATTATGGAGATTGTGAACATAGAAGCCAGCACATTTATGGAAATGAACAACATATTGTTCAAAATAGAAAAACAAATGAAAGGACTGAACTTTTCCAAACCTGAGTTGAGTGAATGGTTGGATAACCAGGATGTATGTATTCTTATGAATATATCAGACAGAAAACTATTGTCTCTAAGGCAGAAAGGGCTAATCCCTTTCAGTCGTATAGACAGAAAGGTTTATTATAAAAAAGAAGATATTCTAAACTATATGAGGAACAACCTTAAAACACATATAAATAATGAAAATGGGACAGATGGTATTGAATAAGGATAGTAATGAGGTCAAAAGATTTATTGAAGCCATGGAAGGTATATCCAAAATATTGGATGCAAATTCTTTAATCTACAGACCTATATTAGACGGGCACCGTTATATTACAGAACAAGAATTATCAAAGGCTCTCAAAATAACCAAAAGGACACTCATTGAATATAGAATGAATGGTAAATTACCCTATTACAAAATAGGAGGAAAGATTCTGTATAAAGAACAGGATATTATAGAAATATTAGAAAGAAACAAAGTATTGGCATTTGAATGATATTTCTTAAATCATTAATAATCGACACAAATAACTTGTAACCACTCTAAATAATTATATAAACATTTGGAGGAATAGAACCGAACACTTACCTTTGTAAAGTCAAAAAATGATTAACAAGAATCTATCGAAAATTAGTGAATTTGGCATATGGCTGATTCAGTGGTTCGGGGATTTTTCCAAAGATATTAAAGTACTGCAAATTAGGACTTTGAATAGTATTATTCGATTCCTGGTGGCACCACTTTGAAGAAAAGCAAAAGACAGTAAAATCCTGATTTCCAAACGGAATCAGGATTTTTTGTTTTCTCACAAAACGCAAAATCCGGCAATAATCATCGACGAACGGCAAAAAGTTCAGCTTCAGTTTCCCAAGTACCATCCGGACGTTTTACCATACGTTGCCAACGGAATGAAGTCGTTGTAATTTC
>NZ_MNQN01000125.1:0-61357 GCF_001915455.1 Bacteroides sp. 43_46
TTTCTCAGTTCAGTTGGAGTTGCACCAAATAACTTCTTACAATAACAAGTCAGATGTGCAGGAGAGCTAAACCCAAAGTCCATAGCTATTTCCCGGAAAGCAATATCCGGATCACAAATTTTCTCACGAACCAGTTCAGCCCTCCGCTCCTGCATCCATCGGTAAGGACTCTGACTAAAACTCTCTTGAAACTTACGATTAAAAGAGCGTTCCGAAACACAACACAAACTTGCAAATTCTTTCACCGTTTTCACATTCTTATAATTATCCAGTACAAAATCCTCGAACTTCCGTCCTACTCCAGTCGTTCTAGAAAAGAAAGCAGCAAGTTCTGATTTAGTATAAAACCCCCTCAATGCAAGAATGATTTCCTGCTGCTTAAGGATATGCATATGCCTACATAGCAATCCTGTATCCAGATAAAAAAGTAACTGCCTCAAAATATGTAACAGAGGCTTTCGGATTGGTAAAATACAATTATTACCGTTCTCCATTTTTACATGTGAGATTGATTCAAAATACATTTTGTCACAAGCCGTTATCTGCTTATTCCAAAACAACAACAGACATTCTGCCGAGACAATACCTTCAACCCTATTTTCTTCATGCTGCGGTATAAGCAGCATATTATGCTCTAAAAGATGTATATTATGCTCCCTGCCTATATTAACGGATAGTTCTCCTTTCAAAAGAAATAAAATACAAAAACAACAACTATTATCAATCTGTCCGGATTCTTGCGCAGCCAATCTGTATTGGGTAAAACCACTGTCAATTTTAATTCCATAATTAAAACAGGAATGATGTTCCGACAAATAAAGTAATTTCATGTTATAATTTAAGTAGTTTAATTTTAAAACAACTCGCTTCGCTTACTATGTTTGTTTTTTTTAAAGACACATACTTTTAAACTACAAACAAAAACTGTAATTCTATAAACATATACTTAAAAAGGAATATATATCTGCATCCATTAACGACTCTCGCTCCCTACATGACACATATAGCCCTAACTTAGCCACAAGCAATATCGTCTTTCAATATACTTACTTCATTTTACATATCTTCCTAAGTACAAGGAACTCCCCCACCACACAAACTATTGCGATAAATGGGGAAGTCTGATGATTATAAAGCAGAACTGCTTCTATTTATTATACATCTTCTATTTTTCTATCACTTCTTATTTAGAATTAATAGTACAAATACTTACCCGGTTCCAATCCGGTTCCTCAAACATATAGCCAATTCCCTGTCCTTCAGCAACAATTCGCTCCTTTGAAATCCCATACTTATTAACCAGCATCTTTTGAACTGCCTCGGCACGCTGTCGCGCAATACGCTCATTAAGTTCTTCACTACCCTCCGGAGAAGCGTAACCCTTGATTACAACTCCTGCCTCTTTGTGGTTTCTCAAGTAAATTGCAATCCGTTCAACATTAGGTAATTGAGAATTATCAATAGTTATTCTACCTTGACGAAAAGTAATCACAGACTCTAGTGTTTTTTTACTATTGTCAATCGTATCTTTCACAATTTTCGGTTCTCGATTCTTGTATTCTTCCAAAGCCGTTTCTAAATCTGTCACTTTTTGGTTAGCATCCTGCAATACATTATCATTGCGTTCAAGTTCTGAACGAAGTTGATTTATTTGAGCATTTAATGCATCAAATTCAGACTGGTCGTAAGGTCTTACTTTAGTAAAATGGTGTTCACCATTGCTACATCTGAAATGATATACGAAGCCTGCACTAATCTCCCACACGGCACGCCCCGAATGGAAATATACAGGTTTCGTACCCATAGAATTCATATCATATACAAGAGCCGGTTTGAGAGCTAGAGTCCACGCCTTACTTTCCCCTAAATTAAAATTAAAATTTAATCCCAACTTAGTAGACATACCATTTTGATCTTCCCCCATGTTTCTACCAACATAATAATGCATCCAGCCAATACCAGCCACAGCCTCAATCTCAAAACTTCTTGGAATACCGTTATAACCTCCAAAAAGATTATTTAAATTCACCAATCCTAACAAACTTACATTTGATTCATCAAATGCTGTTTTACTTTTTGTTGTATTAAAATAACCCATTGCCTCAAAACCTAATCCAAAGGTAGGGGTTAAATGCTTGCTTACATGAACTCCAACTGCCGAACGCATGTTTTTAAAAAACGAGTGATGAGTCAATGGGGTCACGCCACCTACATTAATACCTATTGACCAATTATCCGAAAATTTGTTTCCTTCCAAAGCTGTTTGTCCACTTACATGGCAAATGGCAATACCAGATAGCAATAAGCCTGCAAAAATCTTTTTCATCATAATTCTTATTTAAATTTATTATTAGCAGAATTGGGGCTGAAATATATATCATTCCCAACATTCTACCTTTAGCTATATAGTTGACTAACTACTACTTTCATTTACAATACAAAATAAAATCACCCATTGTGAGATATATGTTTATGTACGTCTTTCTCAGCTGCTGTAATGGGACCTACCCACGACCACGATTCTACGGTCCTCTACGTAAAGTCATATTTTTCTGTTGCTTTTCCATATTCAACAAACACTAATACGGCAAAGTGAACTAATTGTAATCAGCTATCTCATACCAAATCAAACATTGTATAACACTTTGCAAAAGAAGGCAATTCCTATCTCAATCTGTTACAAATAAACGACATTATATTTTATGCATCAGACAACTATCATTTATATAGAGGCTTCATAATTTGGAGATTCATAGTTTAGGCTATAATTCAAGCGGGAGAAATAATTACATAACATAAAGAACCTATTTCAGCATATCTCCCCCTTCTTAGAAACACGTTTTCCAGAAGTGATATTCATTCATTGATTTTATTATTATCCAACAACACAACACGCACCCAGTCAACCCACATTTCTCCCGGCAAATCTTCATCATGGATTTCTCCCGGCCATGTCATCATACCATTCAATTCACCTCCCAATGAAAAATTTAGAATTATATTGAAGGGATATTCACAAAATGGATACTGTAGTTTCTCCTTATCCAAATGTTGGTTCTCATATTTCCAAGTCTCTTTGCCGTCGACATAAAATATTAATTCCTTTTCAGTCCGCTGCACTGCATATACATGATCTTTAGTTACATCAAAATTCTTATCAGGCTCCTTGTTCGTTACTCCTGCAGAACCATTTTCACCATTTATATAAAAAGTATGTACCGTTTGAAAGATCTGCTTAGGACTCCCTTGTACCCATTCCATAAGATCTATTTCTCCCCCTCTGGGCCATTCCGGTGCTCCTATAGGCATTTGCCAGATAGCAGGAAAACCTCCACGAACCAATTTGGTTAATCTGGCCTTAACTTCCAAACGTGTACCACAGGGAAAACCTATCTTGGAAAACACCCCGCCATTTTTATAAGTCCCGTTGTCCTTACAGGCCCTCAACTTCAAATAGCCTTCCTCCACCTTTACATTTTCGTAACCATCCACACCCCTAAAATACTGTGACCAGGCGTTGTTGGCATACGTACAAAGTTTCCAGATTGCTGTATCGGGCACAACACATTTCGCATCAAAATCATCAACAAATAAAATGTTTTCAAGTGTATCCGATCCGATTTGCTCCTTTTCTTCTGCGCATACATAAGTAACAGTCCCACCTATAGCAAACAATAAATAGCACAAAATTGATCTCATATGATTATAAATTAAAAAGATTAAAAAACCATTCTTTCTTCAAAAACAATATTACCTCATCGAAAGAAGAGTTGTCACCACAAGAGTGCTGACAACTCCCTTCGACAGGCACTGTCACCTCAAAAACAAACTTTTACACCATAAATATTATTCTAAATCATAGAGTACATTCAGGACCCTATAAATCTATTTTACAAAAGACTATTTCCACTGATATACCCGCACATAATCAACTTGCATGGTAAAAGGCAAATGTTTCTCATTTATAGGACCAGCCATTCCCTTTCCACCTGCAACATTCAATATCAAGAAGAAAGGAATATCAAAGGGCCATTGTACTGCGCCCAAACCTTTGTTATAATAGGTTGCGCAAACTTCTCCATTTACCATAAAATCAATTTTCTTATCGTTCCATTCTATTCCCCATATATTCCATTCACCCTGCTTGAATTTAGACCCTGAATGACCAAAAGGATATGTCTTTTGCTCCGTACCAGTAGTATGTACCGTTTGTACAGCAACATCTAAATCTTTTATATGCTCCATTATATCTATTTCACCACTTGCAGGCCATCCTCCGTATTCTGAACTGGCAGGCATCATCCATATAGCCGGCCACGAACCATTCCCCGATGAAAACTTAGCTTTAATCTCTACTTTACCATAAGTAAAATCAAACTTTCCACTATCAGTGCGTATACTTCCAGATTTATATCCGCGGGGATCTGTTTCATCCTTCATAAACTTGAGATTCAACAAACCATCTTCACACCAAACAACGGATGTATCATTCGGCTTATAATAATAGGCATGAGCAACATCTCCCCTGGGAGTATAATTCCACTTCTTGGAGTCAACGGCCCCATCGATATTAAATTCATCTGAAAAAATCAGAACCCACGATTTATCCACTCTTTCAACGGAATCTTCTTTCTCTGGTCGCAGCACATCAATGGAACTGTCAGAAAAGTCGTTTGAACATCCGAAAAATAAAACTGCTAATAAGGGTATTATACTTTTTTTCATAACTCAACTTCGTATTATTTTATATTATCTTTATACTACCATAAACAGATATAAAAGTATATCTAGCCGGAATACGAAACTCCTCCCTTCCAACCGGACATATTCTCGTCATATCTTCTTCTATTCATAACCAGGAGTCTGCTCCAATGCCGAATCATTATCAAGTATATTCTGATCCAACGGCCATAAAACTTTATATGCCTCAGTCTTCTGATCAAGAATAGCAACTTTATTATCAATATCACCTTCTATACAGAACACTAATGGAATACCGTCCTTTGCATTCTTCATGCGGCACAAATCCCACCAACGTTGTCCTTCCTGTACAAACTCCTTATCCTTTTCATGTAAAATAGCTAATTCATTAGTTAGAAAATCAGATGCCTTATATATATGTGAACCTGCCTCAGACTTATACGCCCTATTTCTGACTAAATTTATATATTTCTCAACATTTGCATTATCACTCTCCATATTAGCAATCTCGGCTAATGCTAGATATACCCAGGATAAACGGTAAAGAATAAGATCACCATCATAGACTCTATTTCCCTGAGCATTGAGAGAGCCTAAATTTTTACATACATGAGTACCATATACATACAATTCTCCACTTTCCTTTTTCCGATATGAAGGCATAAATGTGGCGTCACAACGAGTATCACCTTTTTCAAAACTATTATAAAGCGAAAGTTTATACTCATATTTCTGTTGACCATTATTCTGTATATCAAGCGCATCATCCCATGGCGTTCCATTTTCTCTAAAACTATCTTTATTAGTCGTCCCGGAAACAAGAGAATAGGTATATCCACGAGAAAGGGAGTTTTCTGCTTCACCCTCCATATAAGACACAGCCATTATCACCTCACTATTACCTTTGTTATCAGCACTGAATATACGTTTAAAATCTTGTTGCAATTGAAGTCCATAGTTACCCTCTACATCTTTCAAGTACTTCTTGGCCTTTGACAAATCCGATTCGGTAGCTTTGTTATCACCAATAGTTACTTTGGAATTCCATAAATATACCTCTCCAGCCAAACATTCTGTGGCCGCCTTTGACCAATACACCTTGGTACCATGTCCATATGAATTAAAATCAGAATTCTCTCCAAAATATTGTAGGGAGGTTTCCAAATCCTTTTTAATCTGTGATATAACTTCACTTGGTTTAGCTCTCCCCAAATAAAGTTTATTCGGATCAAGCACTCCATCGATAACTTCCACGCCAAGACGAATTGGTACCCCACCATAGACTCTATAAAGATCAAAATAGTAAAAGGCACGAAGGCCATACGCCTGTCCAAGATAATAATTCTTTTTAGCTTCCGGAATGAAATTAGCATCAGTTACACGAGCTATAAAAAGATTGATATTGGTTATACAGCCATAAATATTTCCAAACTTGGTAACTCCGGGAGTCTCCTTAGACAGATTTTGTAAACGGATTTCCCCACTAGAGATAGCCAGACCATCTGCACTTGTGCCATCCTTATAATGTCCGCCCCTTAATTCGCCAAAAGTGATAATATGCTGTTCCGCCATATCTCGCAATTGTTTATGAAGACCGTCAATATATGCACTGACTTGGGATTCTGTTTTCCAATAGCTGGTACTTCCATAATTATCTATCGGGGCGAGATCCAGCATATCCCCACATGATGTAGCCACTATAGCAGCTATATTCAACACCATAATATGTATAAATTTTAAATTTCTCATCTCACTTCGAATTATTAAAATGTAACATTAACGCCAAATATAACGGTACGTGGCAAGGGATATCCTGACGAAATCTCCGGGCTTACCGTCCTGGCAGAAGTTAAATAGCCCAAATTCTGTCCCGTTATTGAGAATTGCAGTTTCTGCATATATAGTCTTTTAGACAATTCTTGAGGAAGAGTATATGACAAAGACAATTCTCTAATCCCTAAATAGTTACCCTTAGAGGCAAATAGAGTTGAGGTACGATAGTAATTGGCAGCTCCCACCTGATCAGCAAATACGTAACGGGGATATTTTGCGTTTGGATTACTTTCGCTCCATGTATTAAAAACATCCTTTGTCGTATTGTAAGCCCCCTGCATACATCCTAAAAACCAAGGAGTCTTATCATCATAAACCCAATAATCAAGCGCAAAGTCAAAACGGGCATACAAACTAAGTCCCTTCCAAGACATTGTGGTATTAAAACCACCATACCAACGAGGAGTAGTATTTCCTATTACAACCTGATCATACTGGTCAATCACCCCATCTCCATTTACATCCTTCCATTTCACATCTCCAGGTTTTAACTCTATGCCTTTTGCCCGCTCATTATCAGAAAGTTTATTCCAAGCTTCAGGGCCATATTGATATTTACCTTGAATATTCCCCGAGGTCACAACCAAATTTCCCGGAATATCATCAACACTTCTGTAAATACCCTCGGCCTGGTAACCGACAAGTATCCCATACTCCATTCCCTCCTGAAAACCTCCGACATACACCTTCTCATCTTCCAACTTACCTGTACCCGGATTTACAACCTTCCGACCGGTATACACTTGCTGTCCATTCTGTCTGTTTCGTACCTGCCCGTTATCAGGAAGGGCTATAATCTTATTCTTATTATAAGTTATATTAAAAGAAGCATCCCAAGTAAAATCATTGACATCCAACACCTTACCAGAGAGTTGTAATTCGATTCCGCTATTACGTAATTTTCCATTATTGTTCTTAACAGAAGAGAATCCCGTGGTCGAAGGCAGGGTGAAGTCTGCATACTTATCAGATGTCAGACGATTGTAGTAATCGATATCCAAATTCAAGCGTCCTCCCAAGAGTCCTACATTCAAGCCTATATCAAAACTGGCCGTCTTTTCCCAACGCAAAGAAGGGTTAGGCAAAGTACCTATCAGAAAACCATTGTTGCCATGGTATTTATTAGAATTATATGAACCTTGAAGAGTATATGGACCGATTCCGCTGGCATTACCATTCAAACCGTAACTAGCCCTCAGCTTTCCATAATAGAGGAAAGGAAGTGATTCCTTAACAAAATCCTCTTTCGTAAAAACCCAGCCACCGGAAACTCCCGGAAAAAATCCCCACCGATTCTTACCCAGCAAAGAAGAATAACCGTCATAACGAAATACCCCGGAGAACAAATATTTACCCTCATAGTCGTAGTTCAAGCGTCCTAAATAAGAAAGAATACGGTAACGACTATGATTCGAATCTATCTGACGTTTACCCTCACCTGCATCGGTCAGACCTAAATCTTTAAAATCGTCGGTAGCAGCACCAGAACCGGATGCAGAGAAACCGTTATTATACTGATCATAAAATTCACTACCAAACATAATATTCAAATTATGAACAGCAGAAAATACAGTCGTATAATCTAGAACAGCATTATAGGTCTGAGAGAACTGACGAGAATAGCTTGCACTAGTTGAACGAGTTCGATTCCATTGTCCCGGAACCGTCTCATAGTCCTTGCGCATACTTTCTTGTACAGTATGAAAATAATACCAACTGGCAGAAGCCCTCAAGACCAATCCCTTGAATAAATTAGCTTCTAATGACTGCATAAGGGTAAACTTTGTCCGTTCATTATCCTGATCGTAACTTTTTGCAACATAAGTCTGATTACCGTCCCCGGGACTAGGACCCAATGTCGGATTACCATCCTCGTCTTCAAAACGGACAGTAGGAGGAGTACTCATCACCCGACCAAAATAATCACTTTCCGTCCCCCAGGCGTTGTTTAACCATACATAATTAGCCCGGCTGAAAGTCGCATTGGAAGTCGTTTTCAACCAATCTGCAATTTTGTACGAACCGTTGAATGTGAAATTATAACGTTTATATTCGGTAGTGATAGGGGCTCCGGGGGAGTCATTATAACCCAAACTTGCATAATAAGTTCCTTTATCATTCCCCCCCGACATACTAACCGTATAATCCTGTGTCACTACCGGATTACGAAGATTATATTCCTCCGGTTTTGTCCCTTTATAAATGATTGTTTTAGAAGGGTCCAAAGGATCCAGCATTTCTCGCCAGCCCATATCCAAAAGATAGGCATTTTCATCCGTTTTCCCCATAATATTCCACACCATATTCGCACCGAGCTTATTACCCGTACCAAAAGGCGTAGAACCTGTAAGATTTGCCGTAGCTGCCCACGGGGTATTTTTATAGGCTGTACGAAGGACTGTAATATAGTCTTCCGCGCCCAAAAAGTCGTAGGGATTATTAACATAACCGAGACCTATATTTGCTCTGAAATTAATTTCCCGATGTCCTGCCCGGCCAGATTTTGTTGTAATTAAAATGACACCATTACTTGCACGGGCACCGTATATGGCCGTAGCCCCAGCATCCTTCAGAACATCCATAGATGCAATATCCTGAGGATTGATATCATCAAAATTATCACGAAGCTGTCCGTCCACTATCACCAGGGGTCCTCCCGAACCATCAAATTCCGTTCCACCACGTAATATAACTTTAGGAGATGAAGTAGGATTTCCCGAAGTGAGAGAAACCTTTAAACCGGGAACAGAACCCGACAGTGCCTGAGAGGGATTTGTATATATACCCTTCTCTAATATCTGGGGACTGACAGTCGATATAGAATTCGTCAGTTTTGCCCGTGAAACTTTTCCGCCATAACCGGTCACAACAACTTCCTGCAAAAGCTCACTGTCTTCTTTTAAGATTATCTTAAAATTCATTTTTCCTTGCACACTCAAAGTCTGGGAAGAAAAACCTATGAATGAAACCTGTATACTGGCATTATCAGAAACCGAGAGTGTAAAATTACCATCAACGTCAGAAACAGTGCCATTTGTTGTTCCAACTTCCACAATACTGGCACCAATGACCGCCTCACCCGCAGTATCCGTTATTATGCCCGTAATACTTTTCTTCTGTGCCACAACTACAATCGAACACAGAAGAAAAACAAATAAAATAAAACTCTTTTTCATACTCTTTTATGTTTTTCATGTTTAAAACACCTATCAACAAGAGGCGTTCAAATACCATATATCCACTCCAAAAACATCACAAATTACGGAGGTATAAACAAAGGAATAAAGAAAATCATATTTAATAAATTAGGGGTTATTATTTACAAGCGCAAAGAAAGAACTCATAAAACTAAACATAGTCAGAAAGCATTTAAAAAAAGTCATATATCATCCAATACTGCATTTTTTTATCAAAAACAGAATAATTAATAAACATTTTATGTATATACGTTGTTAAATAGAAAAAATCAGCTTTAAACAACACGAAAAGATAAAAATGTACAGGTTATTTGGTATATTCGCAATATTAACACTACTTTGCATATCATCTACATCAGGTCATGACATAAATTACCAGTTTACGTCTATTTCCGTAGCGGAAGGATTGTCTCAATCTACCGCCCAATCCATACTTTTAGATAAGAAAGGGAAATTATGGATAGGAACAAAAAATGGTCTGAATTCTTATACGGGACAAAATCTGAAAATATTCAAAAGCCACCCCAACGACAGATATTCCTTACCAAGCAATCACATTATACATTTAACCCAAGATTCCCTTAACGACATATGGATATCTACCAGACAAGGTATGGTTAGATATGATGAGACACACGGGAATTTTATTCCCTTCAATCATGATATCATCTATTCTTCCTTATGCATAAATGGAGGAGTACTTTTCGGAAGTGAGAATCGAATATACAAATATGATTACCAAAAACGCTCTTTTAAAGCAGTATGCATCACCCCCAAAGGTGCTACGGACAGTGACATTACCAAATATAGGGTACAAAGAATTATAGCAGTTTCCCCAAAGGAGGTGCTAATCGTCACCAGAAGGGATGGAATATATATATTGAATTACCCCAATATGCAATTAAAGCGTTTTTTCTCTTGTCCAAACAATATTTTACAAGGAGCATGTCTGGCTTCAAACGGATACATATATTTATCTTTTTGGGGACAAGGCCTGTTTTGTTATGAGAAAACAGGAAAACTTATAAAACAATATACGAGCAACAACTCCGGATTGACAAACAATTATGTATTGGATATAATAGAAAAGAAAGGATATCTATGGTTAGCAACTGATGGCGGAGGAATAAATCGACTGGAACTACGCAATGAAAAATTCTCTAACCTCTATCATATTGCCGGAGATGAAAATTCACTCCCTGTCAATTCTATTACTGTATTATATAAGGATAGCAACGAATGTTTATGGGCGGGAAGTGTTAGAGGAGGAGTTTTCAATATCAAAGAAAGTTACATACGTACTTATAAAGACTGTCCTTTAGGATATAATAATGGATTGAGCGAAAAATCTGTGACGAGTTTTTACGAGGAAGCTAATGGAAAGTTATGGATTGGTACGGACGGAGGCGGAATAAACTTGTATGATCCTCAAACGGGAAACTTCAAGCACTTCTCGTCTACCTATGGGGATAAAGTGATTTCCATAGCCCCAGTATCAGAAAAAGAACTAATGGTATCTGTTTACACAAAGGGACTTTTCCTGTTTGAAAAAAACACAGGCATTTATCGACCGTTTGTGATAATAAACGACAGTATTAACTTCAGGCAGTGCTTTTACGGATATCTTCCACGCGCTCACCGAGTAACAGAAAACAAAATATATATACTTAGTAAGGAGCTATGGGTATATAATATAAATAATAAAAAATTCTCTCCAATCAAAAATGAGAACAATTATCAATTACAAGCCTCGGTCATAGCCTACTGTGACAAAAAGATATCCTTGGCAATGAATGGAAACAAAGTATTCCGAATCATTAACAAGAATGACAGCATTGATCTTCTTTTTCAATTGGACGAGAAAGAAGTTATCAGTGCGATTGATTACGACGGAATAAATAAGATATGGGTGGGAACAACAACAGGAATGGGATATTATGATATAAAAGAGAAAAGATATTTTAAAATCAGGTCACAGTTATTCAATGATATTACCGCCCTCCGTTATGAGCCTTCTTCAGAAAGGATATGGATCTGTGCACAAAACCAACTATTTTCTTACTGCATAAAAGAAAACAGATTTATTCAATGGAACAGAAGCGACGGATTTTATCCCAATGAAATAATATTTACTTATCAACAACGGGCTGAAAAAAACAGCCGATATCTTTACTTTGGTGGCATAGAAGGACTGGTCCGAATAAACACAGACATCCCAGAGCCTAATGAACCAGATCCGGAAATAGCACTTTACAGCATAGAACTTAACGGGCAACCGTATACATCCGGTATAGACACCCAAAATATAAAAGTTCCATGGGAACATAATGCACTCGCCCTACGGGTATATATTAAAAATAAAGATATTTTCCAGCGAGTTCCATTCCGATATATCATAAAAGGAAATGTTGATAAGATAATCGAATCATATAATCCGATATTGGATCTTTCCAACCTATCTACCGGTAAATACCGCATCGAAGTAGCATGTATGACAAAAGACGGAAATTATACCACTCCTATCCTTCTCACAAATGTCCATATTACCCCACCATGGTATAAAACAGACTGGTTTATAATATTATGTTGTATTAGCCTTATAGGAGGGGGTATTGCAGGAATATTCATTTTTAATATAAAAAAGGAAGCAAGAATACAAAAGAGACTAAAAGAATACAGACAATATCTGAATGAAAAGAGGATAGATTTCCTCATTCACATAAATCACGAATTACGTACTCCCTTAACATTGATTTATGCCCCACTAAAACGTCTCATGGACAAAAGTGAGATGCAAGGATTACCTCAGCATCTGATACCACAATTACAACTACTATTCAACCAAGCACAACATATGAGGGAAATAGTAGATATGGTGTTGGACTGGAGCAGTTTGGAGGCAGACTATAATAAATTGAAAATACAAAAAACTCAATTGAACGAATGGGTAACCGAGGTTATCAAAGACTATATGAATGAGGCAAAAGAAAAAGAGATATGCATACAATTACAAATAGATCCCAACATAGAGGAGGTATGGTTTGACAAACAAAAGTGTCAAACAGTACTATCAAACTTACTGATGAATGCACTAAAATTCAGTAAGGCAAACAGCAATATAACAGTAAGCACGCAACGTCTTGAAAACACAGTCAGAATATCTGTTATAGACGAAGGAAGCGGTATAGAAGATTCGGATATGGCAAATCTCTTCACTAAATTCCACAAAGGTAATCACAAAGAGAGAGGAAGTGGATTCGGATTATATTATGCCAAAACAATAATGGAAATGCACGGGGGGCTTATAAGGGCCTATAATAATACAAACAAAGGAGCTACATTCTATTTGGAGCTGCCATTGCTCAATACAAATAAAAAAGAAGAATCCGCCCATTTACAGCAAAAAGACTCTCCTCTCCCTTCCAGCATCCAAGATACACATTTCGATTGTACCGGAAAGACTGTGCTTATTGTAGAGGACGAAAAGGAGTTAAGGGAATATCTCATAAGTTCTTTAACTGAGTTCTTTAAGAAAGTTTATGCGGCAGACAATGCAGTCTCTGCCTTAGAAATCTGTCAGAAGAAACAGCCTTCTATTATTATTAGTGACGTGATGATGCCGCAAATGGATGGTTTTGAATTATGCCGTCAGATAAAAAACAACATCCAGATAAGCCATATCCCTGTAATACTGTTAACAGCACGTTATGACCAGACAGGGATAACAACCGGATATAAATCCGGAGCTGATGCTTACATCCCCAAACCATTTGATCTAGACTCTCTAAAGATCGTCATCGGAAATATTTTAAAAAATAGAGAGAAAATACACAATCAATACATATCTATCAACCAGTCGACTTCTCTCCAGACTTTAACAAACAGTAAAGCAGATGAGGATTTCATGACAAAAATAAATATAATTATACATGAAAACCTATCTGACGAGGAATTCTCCGTCCAGCAATTGGCAGATCTCATGACAATTAGCCGTTCTTCTTTATACAACAAGATAAAAATTATAACGGGTTTGGGAGTCAATGACTATATAAACAGATTACGTATCGAAAAAGCAATCTCACTGCTTACCAATACAAATTTAAACATAAATGAAATAAGCAGTGAAGTGGGTTTTACTTATCCCCGATATTTTAGTTCAACATTCAAACAAATGAAAGGAATGACTCCCAAACAATTTAGAGAGGAGAATCGTATGAAATAAGTAGGAAGTTCCTGGGAAACATAACAAGTATGAACGGGTGGATACAAAGATATAATTTCCTTCTTAATAAAAAATAAATGTCGGAACCGTGCAATGGGAATCATACGCAATTGTCTATATTTGCGCTATTGAACAACAAATACAGGTACAATTATGGAACACAAAGCTGATAAGGACTATATGGCTATCATTTCACTCCGGAAGTTACCTCAATACTCAAAAAGATCTATTGCTTATTTCCAAAGCAGAGGGACGGATAATAACTCTAAGAATGACCTGCTACCATGTCAATAGAAATAAAATATTTTAAAGATAGAAAAGAGTGGCGAAAAAGGATATAATTGCCAGATTGAAAGAAGATAAAACTGTATGGAACAATTATCAACTTTTTTCCGACACATATAAACGCATCCGAATTGCCTACATTGAAGCAGCAAGGAAACGGCCTGGAGAATTTGAAAAGCGATTAAACAACTTTATCAATAAAACGAGAGAAAATAAAAGAATAACAGGATTCGGCGGGATTGAAAAATACTATTAATCCCTATAAAATACCTGACTCAAAATAAAAAACAATTCCTCTTTGATACCGCCCCCTAAAATGTGCAGAAAACCGAATTGAACAAATAGGACACTCACTCTATCCTTACCAAATGATAAAGTGTCCCCCGATAAGACTTTCGGGAAGGAATACTCAGCTTTTGAAGCGTGCATCCGAATTGTGCCACCTTATTGATAGCCAACCTGTCACGTGTCTTTGTCTGCAAATAGTTCAATATCTGCATGGAAGTCATCCACTTCCCTTCTTCCGCTTCCTCATCCAACGGACTAGGATAACAATGAAATAACTGTTCCAACGGACTCAATAAGTTCGCGCAAAGTCATAATGTGTCCCGATTTTGTTTCCGTTTTCATTTTGTCGAACAATGTGCCTGCCTCACAAACACTGAGAGTTTCTTTTCCACTCCCGCTATCTTGCCTGATAAAAGTAATATTCATTCTATTTTTGTCTATTTTCTACAATCGGAATTTATTGTTTTAATTCCTGTAAAGATACGCTATAAGCTTCCGGAAAGCAGGCATTTCTCCTGATTAATATCCGCATTTTATTTGTATTACACTCAGATTTGATGTATCTTTGCTTAATAGTTACCAGAAGCTCACTAGTGTGAACAAATAAGCTATCAGTTGTAAACAAAAACGTTAACAAGTGTAAGCAATCTTATTCACAGCAGTGAGCCCCTGAGAAGCATTAAGGCTTAACAAAACAAACTCTAAGCATTAACGTATAACTACCTAAGAGAATACATAACAAGAACGGTTACTTTAAAACAAAACATGAAACTATGGCAATATTATTTGACTGGTATGAAAACCCGAAGCCTTCGGACAAAGAACAAGGAGAAAAGACACTGCACCCACGTCTAAAATATAACGGTTCGATAGGAACCGACGTATTGAGCCGACGCATTCAAGAACGTTGTTCGCTGACAGAAACGGACGTCACAGCTGTACTCGACGCCCTTTCGCATATCATGGGACAGGAATTGGCAAACGGACGGCAAGTACATCTGGACGGTATCGGTTATTTTCGCCCTTGCCTGACCAGCACGGAACCCGTAACGATAGATACCAAACGAAAGGCTACCAAAGTAAAATTGAAAGCGATCCAGTTTCGTGCCGATCAGACATTGAAAAATGAATTTGGGATACTGAAAGTAAAAAGTCTCAAAGGCGGGCTCGACTTCTCCCAACTAACGAACGAAGAAATAGACCGGAAACTGACGAAATACTTCCAAACACACCCATTCATGCGGAGATGTGACTTCCAAGACCTCTGCAGAATGACAAGAAGCACGGCAATGCGACATATCCGGCGGCTACGTGACGAAGGAAAACTGAAAAATGAGGGTGGAGTGATGCAACCGATTTATGTACCAGGAAACGGTTATTATACTAATAATAAACATGTTACAGATTAAATAGTGGGAATTAGTAACCTGAGGGTAAAAATTACCCTCAGGTTACTCCAACTTAACTCTCATAGCCGCAAACAACGATGTATAAAGGGATTGAAGCTATCTATGAGAGTATGAGAGTAAAATCATCACTAACATCTATTGTATGCATTTTCTTTCACCGCTATTGTTCCATACAACATGGTTGACGGACAATGCTTACATACATCCCCTAACCCCGCATTCAACATTTTCCAGCATTCGGCGTTTTCCGGCACTTGTCCGGCTTCTTCCCCGAAAAGCTTGTTTGTAAAGATCACCTTCATCGTGTCATAATCGCTCACGAAGATATTGGCATTGATATTCCAGTACCGATTGTGACGCCGGGCAGAATGTTGGAGTTTCCTCCAACCCACACATTGTTGCCCAATGTCACAGGAGAAGTAAAAAGATTTCCAGAACTGAAAAGAAATAAGATTGCCCGTAAAACAATATTTTACCGGCAAACGTTTTCTTTATAGTATTTTTTTAAGTTATTTTGCGCAACAGATATCACGAAATCATCAAATTATGGATTGGATTGGCCTTGATTTAACATTCCCTATTACCGACCCTACATGGATATTTCTCCTTGTACTTCTCATTATACTGTTTGCCCCTATTTTATTGAACAAGTTGCGCATCCCGCATATCATCGGTATGATTCTGGCGGGACTGGCTGTGGGTGAACATGGATTCAACATTCTGGCACGCGACAGCAGTTTCGAATTATTCGGAAAAGTGGGACTGTATTATATCATGTTCCTGGCCGGTCTGGAAATGAACATGGGAGATTTCAAAGAGACACGGAACAAGGCGTTAGTCCTGGGGCTGCTCGCTTTTATTGTACCTATCGGAATCGGATTCGTTGCCAATGTGTCTTATCTGAAATATGGTATAATCACATCCGTACTGCTAGCCAGTATGTATGCCTCACATACCCTGGTGGCTTACCCCATTGTCACCCGTTTCGGGGTGTCACGTCATCGTAGCGTAAGCATTGCGGTAGGAGGAACGGCAGTGACGGACACACTCACATTATTGGTGTTGGCTGTCATAGGCGGTTTGTTCAAAGGAGAAACCGGTGGTTTCTTCTGGTTATGGCTGGTAGTAAAAGTGATTTTCCTGGGTGGACTAATTATCTATTTCTTCCCGCGTATCGGCCGCTGGTTCTTTCACCGCTACAATGACCATGTGATGCAGTTCATTTTCGTCCTTGCCATGGTCTTTCTTGGAGCAGGACTCATGGAGTTCGTAGGAATGGAAGGAATTTTGGGGGCTTTCCTCGCAGGATTGGTACTGAACCGACTCATTCCACACGTTTCTCCGTTGATGAATCATCTGGAGTTCGTCGGGAATGCGCTTTTCATTCCTTACTTTCTTATCGGAGTGGGAATGTTGATCAACCTGCGTGTTATCTTCGGACACGGAGATGCCCTGAAGGTGGCTGCCGTAATGATTGTAATGGCACTGACGGGCAAGTGGATTGCCTGCTGGCTCACGCAAAAGATATACAGGATGTCCGTTCTCGAACGAAACATGATGTACGGATTGAGTAATGCACAGGCGGCAGCTACATTGGCGGCGGTATTGGTCGGATATAATATTATCCTGCCCGGCGGCGAACGTCTGTTGAATGATGATGTACTGAATGGGACGGTTCTGCTGATCCTCGTTACTTGCGTAGTCAGTTCCCTGATAACCGAACGGGCGGCCAAGAAGCTGGCCATGGATGATTCGGAACCGGGAAAAGAGTCTTCGACGGAAACTGAAAAGATTTTGGTATCTCTTGCCAATCCAGACACCATTGAAGACATGATGAACCTTTCTTTAGTGATACGTGATACGAAACTAAAGGACAATCTTCTGGCACTGCACGTTATCAACGACGACAGCACTTCCGATAACCTGAGAATGCAAAGTAAACGCTACTTGGAAAAAGCGGCCATGACAACAACAGCAGCCAATGTTTCGCTGAAACAGCTGACCCGCTATGACTTGAATATTGCTTCCGGCATCATCCACTCTGTGAAAGAGAATGAAGTAACGAGTATCATCACCGGGCTGCACCGCAAAGCGAATATCACTGATTCATATTTCGGAATGCTTGCCGGAAACCTGCTGAAAGGATTAAATTGCGAGATTATTATCTCCAAATTCCTGATACCGGTCAATACGATAAAGCGAATCGTTATTGCCGTCCCTCCGAAAGCGGAATATGAATCCGGCTTTCCACGTTGGTTGGAGCATTTCTGCCGAATGGGAAGCACGCTCGGATGTCGTGTGCATTTCTTTGCAAACGAACAGACAATCGTCCGCCTGCAAACGTGGATAAAGAAAAGACATAAACAGGTACTGACGGATTTCTCTCTTTTAGAGGACTGGAACGATTTACTGGTACTGACAGGGCAAGTAAGCTACGACCATCTGTTAGTCATTATCAGCGCCCGTCCCGGAACGATTTCTTATGACAACTCGTTTGAGAAATTGCCGAGACAATTAGGAAAATATTTCTCTAATAATAGCCTGATTGTGTTATATCCCAATCAATCGGGTGAACCACTGGACAGTTCTTTCTTCTCCAAGCTATACACCGATACTGAAACCCGACACTATGAGAAAGTGGGCAAATGGGTTTACAAATGGTTCAAAAAGAGTTGATAAGCGGTATATTCCGACCACAAATATATGCCATTTGAAGAACAAGGCTATTATTGTAATCTAATTTATAGTTTGACTACAATAACAGCCTTATACCATCAGTCTTGCACCATTAATTTTGTATAATATCACCCACTAAAAGAATATAGCCGAGATAGGTATTAAACTCATTGAAATATTCAGTTTCCTTTATTCGCTTCGGATTCATCTTGTAGATTTCCGCCTTCTCAAAACGTCTATTGTCCGGACGAATAATAATTGTATGTTCTTCTTCATTCAAGGACTCAAACAGACAATAATTAGTACGATTACGATCTCCGCAATATTTATCAAACCTACGGATATAGGAAGGATCATTCTGATCTATCTCTACTGTCATTCCTCCGGATGAAGGTCCGATTAAGTCAAACACCCCAACTCGAATTCCCTTAAAATGCACTTTCACAAAATCTTCCGAATCCGAGGATTCCAGAACAACCGGCAATGCTTTTTGGTCTCCCTGAAAATTTGAAAAGGCTTTATCATCTTTCGAGAGTAGTTTCCAACCTTCGGAATGTTCAAACTCTGTTACGGGAATCATTTTAGCTTTCTCATAATTACCCGGATACAACGGAGCTTTCAATGCATGTGCCTTTTCCTGCGCCTTGTTCATTTGTAACAGGGAACGGCTCAGTGTCTTTGTATATATAGGATGTCCGCCATCATAAGTAGGATGTGTCCCATCATTCGTAAACACAATCTTACCACTATACTCCTTTTTTGAATCTCCTTTAAAAACCAACTTATCCTCATTCAACAATTCCAGAACATCATCGGCAAAATTAACAGACGGAATATCATAATAGTCTGCTACTGTCTCCATATACCGCACAGAACGGTAATTCTTTCCTGCTTTCAAGTCATCCAACATTGGTTCATTTAGCGTATAGAGAAAACATATATCCGTATGCGGATTATGATGCCAGATCTTACGTACAATTCCTTCCATGGAATGAGCGATCACCAAGGAGTCAGTTTTGGCATCATTCACAGCAAATTCGACAAATACCAAATCCGGATGATACTGCAACACGTCCCGTTCTGTACGGAACACACCCAAATCGGATCCGGTCCCACCAATTCCGGAATTTATTGACGTAAACTGTACATTACTATATTGTTGCTTGAGCCAATCAGTAATTTGCACTCTATATCCTTGATGATTTGTTATACTTCCACCCAAAAAAACGACAGATACGGGTTCATTCTTTTGTATCTTATAATTAAAATTAGGAAGTCCTGCACGCATCTGTAACCCTACAGAGTCTTCTGTTGTAGTACAACTCAAACAAAACCCGATAAGACAAGCTATAATTCCACTAAATAAAAATTTCTTCATAAGTATAATGATTAAAATGTAAACAGTTTATGCTCCAAGTTGACCGGTGACTTACCTTTGAACGGAAGCTGTCCCAACAATATCCGTAATAAAGCAGAATGAGTGGAAGCATCATTCGAATAAGTATTTATATAAGTCTTGACACGTTCAAAATATTCATTTCCAATGTAAGGACTACCTAATGAAATAACAATCACTTTACTTTTGTCCATAGAATTGGCAGCCCATACGGACTGAGCCTCATCGTCCCATAATTGGAGCGGGCCAAATGGAGTATGAGTATTCCGTGCTACCAGAAAGATTACTTTATCATACACTTCAGTCGCATTATCCTGCCAACCTTGATCTTCATAAAGTATATTACGGCGGAAATCAACCTCAAAACCATTCTTCACAAACTCATCCCGCAAATTCTGTAATCGCTTAAAGTCACGGTCGTTACCTTTATGAGCTACGGGAGTTACAGCCACCAATAACAGCTTTTTATCTTTTTCCAAAGAAAGTGGTAACTTATGATCTTCATCCCGTACTAAAGTTATGGAACGCTCTGTTATCTCTTTGGCAGCTTCCCGTATTTCAGCTTTTTCTTCTGCTGAGACAGGACGTATCAACTCCCTGTTTTTATTTAATAACCCAAAACGTTCTTTCATTGCCCAAACACGGCGAACAGCATCGTCCAACCGTTCCATTGGAATTTCACCACGTTGAATCCGTACTTCTACCGTATCCATGTATTCGTAAGAAGGCCACAACAATATATCTACCCCGGCTAAAAAGCTGGCAACTTGCCCTTCCAAATCATTTTTATACCAGCCCCGGAAACCTGCCATTGTCATCGCGTCCGATACCACAACCCCGTTAAAATGCATTTCTTTTTTCAATAACCCAGTTAATAGCTCATGGGATAAAGTTGCCGGAGGCAGATAACCATTTATCCTTTCTTTCTGATAGAAAGGTAAAGTTATATGTCCGGGCATGATACATGCAACTCCTTTTTTAATCAACTCGGCAAACACTTTTCCATGATATTGCTTCCACATTTCTTCAGACAAGGAATTGACAGTTGTCATCAAATGCTGATCACGATAATCAACCCCATCTCCCGGAAAATGTTTGATTGTAGCGGCAACAGAGTTATCTTGCAACCCCTTTATCTGTTCGGACAACAAACAAACCGCTTTTTCCGGATTATCCGAAACTGAACGTGTATTTACAATAGGATTCAATGGATTCATATTTAAATCTGCAACAGGATGTAACACCCAGTTTATACCCAACGAACGACATTCTAATGCTACACTTTTACCATATTTATAAGCTAATTCCGGAGAATTTGCGGCTCCCAGTGCCATCTCTTTCGGAAAAGGAGTCATCCCTTGAAGTCCTACTCCCGATTCATAATCCTGTTGAAACAATAAAGGAAGCTCTGATGCTTTTTGATATTCCTCGACAGAACTACGCACAAAATCAACCCGCTCTTCCTCCGGAACTCCTGTAAACAACTTCCACCCCATAAAATAACCTGTAACCGGGTAACGTTTGAAGTACACGTCCAATGAGCCGTCTCCCAAATCCAATTCTTTCTTGCGATCAGGTAACATTAACATTGTCTGCCCTATCTTTTCACGCAAAGTCAAAAGTTTCCAAGTGGAATCTACCGACTGAAATTCATAAACCTCATTAACCGAACCGGCTGTCACTCTTTCTTTTGTACAAGAAAAGAACACGGATACAAGCAATGTAGCAGTAACTATTAAAAAAGAGTTTTTCATAATTCATTTCACTTTGTTTTTCATGTTACAAAAATAGCACTCCTTATTTTAATCCATTAGAAATCATGTTTCAATCTTTTCCATACATGTATCTTTATTCCTACTCCGGTTACATTACTATCACACAGGTTACGTTTTTCGTTTTCAGCCTCGATTTTGTTTGCGAGTTACTTGCAAACAAATTATATTTGCTTCTACTAAAAATATCTATCAGGACATGAAAAACATTGCATTCATCATTTTTCTTCTGTTTATTTCCATTTGCAGAGCGCAAGACAACAACATATTGTTTCAGAACTATAACGTAAGCAACGGACTCTCACAAAACACCGTTATACGTAGTTTGGAAGACAGTAACGGAGTTATGTGGTTTTGCACGCGGGATGGGCTGAACCGGTTTGATGGTACCGAGTTCGAAGTTTTTCGCGCCGACGGTCAGCCGCACTCCCTATCCAGCAGTGATGTTACCACCATTATTGAAGAATCGCCCGGAGTTCTATGGATAGGGACTCACAGTGGACTGAATCGCTACGATGTATCCTCAAATACATTCACTCAATACTTTCATGATCCGGCGAACCAGTATACTATATCGGACAATTGCATCAAACACTTGTTGTGCGATAACCAAAAAAGAATCTGGGTAGGCAGCATGAAAGGACTCAATCTGTATAATAAGGAAACTGATGATTTTATCCCCATTTCAACCAACGGTTCTGTCTTCTGGCTTATGCAAAACAGTCAAAATGAAATCTGCTATCTTATCAACAACACATTGTGCATCATGAATCCTGTCACCTATGTTACAGAGCGTTTTCAATTCGGTGATGAACATAAAATCTACTTTTTATATGAAGACAATGATAAACGCCTGTGGGTAGGTATGTGGGATTCAGGACTTAAATGGTTTGACCGTAAAAACCGTAAACTTGTAGATGCCAACCTGACAATGGAAAATGGCAAAAATTTCAATAACTCCCAAGTCAACTACATTGTAGAAACGTTGGAAGGAAATCTTATGCTTGCCACACGTGAAGGAGTGCTGATTTATGACCGGCAAGCAAACAGGCTTATCAATTATTACCAACGGGAACAAAGCTGCGGTTTGAGTGAAAATACCATCATCTCTCTATATAGGGATAAAGCAAATAATATATGGATCGGAACTTACGGAGGAGGTGTTAATTTGTACACACCATACAGTAATTTCTTTATTCCTCATAAACCAGAATATAAGCTCCAGAAAAGTATCGGAAACATTAATGCCATAGTGGAATATAAAGAGAAACTTTGGTTAGGCACGGACGGTGGTTTAATCATCTACAATCCCAAAGACGAAAGTTATGAGTACTGCCCGCTTCATGTTCCACGCTCGGTAACAAACAATGAAGTAAAGTATATACAGAAAGAAGGAGATCATCTTTTATGGATTAGTATTTATTATTGCGGACTATATCTCTATGATATGGAAACCCGCCGCATAATAAAAGAAATACCCGATTTTCCTTATAATCAAGTAAGACGTATTGCCAAAGGTACTGATAATATTTATTGGATTGCTTTAGGAGTAGACAGCCCCATACTACGTTACCACATGGAGAACAACCAATTGGAAGAGTCTTTTCCAGTAAAGGGTCGTGCCACAGAACTTTCTATCATCAATGTACAAGATTTAAAAGCTATAGGACCTTATATATGGATGGGGACTCGTGCAGCCGGTCTATATCGCTATCACACACAGACTCATGAATTAAAACATTTTGGTAGTGAAGAAAAAAGTCCGGAACAATTCCTGCCAAGCAATCATGTCAGTACGCTGTATACTGATGCATCGGAAAATTTATGGATAGGAACTTATGGCGGAGGCATAGGATTATATAATAATATCAAAGAAAGTTTCACGATATATAATGAAGAGAACGGTCTTCCCAATAATGCTATCAACAGTATTGTGGCCGATAATAACGGTAAATTATGGGTTTCTACTTTAAAAGGCATGTCATGTTTTGACCCCAAATCAGAGACTTTCACTAACTGGGATAATAAAAATGGATATTCTTTGCTGGAAACCAATTTACACGCTTGCCTGAAAAGTTCATCCAACATTTTTTATGTCGGTGGAAATAATCATTTCCTTTCATTTAATCCCCAATTAATTAGACGAAATACATTTATACCTCCCGTATATATTACAAAAATGAGAATTTGGGCAGATTATCTGGAAGATAATAAAGCTACCCAATGGGTAAATATCTCAAATCAGAGAATCAAATTAAGATACAACCAAACCTCATTCACAATCAAATTCTCCGCACTTAGTTATGTGTTTGCCTCCAACAATAAATTTTCCTATATGCTTGAAGGATTTGATAAGGGTTGGTCGGAACCGACACACGAACGGAGTGTTAACTATACTAATATCCCGCCGGGTAAGTATGTTTTTAAAGTAAGAGCTTGCAATAATGACGATATATGGAGCAATGGAAATGCTTCATTATCAATTACAGTCACTCCTCCTCTATGGAAAACATGGTATGCGTATTTGTTCTATCTAGCATTCACTATTAGCATGATTATGCTGTTCATACGTTATAAAACCCGGGAAGCACAACTGAAAATGGATCTTCAGTTAAAACAGATGGAGAAACAGAATATTGAAATCAGTCACAATATGGGTGTACAGATGTTCACCAATTTCTCACATGAGCTACGTACTCCGCTCACTTTAATCATAGCTCCGCTCACAGACCTGTTGCATAAAGAAGATATGCCTCCGGCATATCGCCAACCATTGGAGCTGATCAACCGTAATTCCCAACGTTTATTATGGCTGGTAAACCGTTTAATGGACTTTCACAAGCTGGAAGCCGGGAAAATGCAACTTCACGTCAGCAATTACAATCTAGGTACTTACATACCTGAAATCATCAAACTATTTATGCCTGTTGCCGAAAAGAAAAACATATCTATCGAATTTAATGATACGACCTCCTCAACAGACACTTGGTTTGATGCCATTCTATTGGAAAAGGTTTTCTTTAACCTGCTCTCCAACTCTTTAAAGCATACTCCCAACGGTGGATATATTATCATCTCAAGTATGGAAACCAATACTGAAGATATTCAGAAGCCTGAAAATTTGGGCCTCCCCGCAGGAAAGATTCTTTTGATTAAAGTAGAAGATAGCGGCTCCGGAATCCCTGCCAATATGATGCCCCGTATATTCGAAGCTTTCTTCCAGGCAGGTGAGAAAGTGTTGGGAAGCGGAATTGGGCTGAATCTGACAAAAAGTATCATTGAGCTCCATGGCGGACGTATTTGGATAGATAATAAAGAAGGGCATGGAATGACCGTGTCTTTCACCCTCCCATTAGGTAAAGACAGTTATACCGAAAACCAACTACTTAGCAAAGACAAGATAGTAAAATCCACCCATACTTATTCTGATGTAGAAGCACTTATTGCAACAGATGTCAATCCCTGCGAGATATCTCAGACTAATACTTCACCCAAGGAAATGACTCTGCTCATAATAGAAGACAATGAGGATGTACGTAATTACCTGGTATCATTGCTCAGCAAATACTATAATATCTATACTGCCGTAAATTGTAAAGAAGGCTATGAAATAGAACAAAAACAAATACCTGATTTGGTGATTAGTGACATTATGACTCCATATATGGACGGTATTGAGTTTACAAGATTATCTAAAAACAATATGGTAACTTCACATATTCCGATCATATTGCTCACAGCCCGTGTCACTTCATCGCAAGTGCGCGAAGGCTATGAATCGTTAGCTGACGATTATATCATGAAACCATTCGATCCGGAATTGTTGGTTGTACGTGTTGCCAACCTGTTGATTAATCGGAAAAAACTCGCAGAACGATATGGAACGGAAATGGTATCAATCAACAGAGAGCCACAGAAAGCTAAAGAAACTTCTGTTTATAGTGCCATGGAAGAAAAGTTTATGAAAAAAGTAATGGAAATAATAAACAAAAACATAGAAAACCCTGCCTACTCCATTGATCAGTTCAGTGAAGAAATCGGTATGAGCCGCGTACAGGTATATCGCAAGATCAAAGCCGTAACAGGTATGTCGCCCAGTAAACTCATCCTTGACATACGGTTAAAAACTTCACTAGATATGCTTCAAAACACAGAATATACAGTGACCGAAGTTTCTTATCGATGCGGTTTTAATGAAATATCTTATTTCGGAAAATGCTTCAAAACAGAATACGGCTTATCTCCTTCCGAATATATAAAGAAGTACAGGAAATAACAGAGTTATTATCAAAAAGAAGTGCCGCTATGTCTTACGATAGCGGCACTTCTTTTTTAGAACCTCACCTTCTTTTAAGGTTGCTGATAAGATCCTGAATACAAATATTCAATGGAAGGCAACGGTACATACATAGTACTGTAAGGCGGATTCATTGCAGGAATCGGATCCCCATCAGTATTCGGATTATCATAAACAGCTCCCGGATTTCTCTTTTGCCCATCAATTGTCTTCTGCATAGCTACTAAATAAAGCAAGCGGTCTCCATTCTCAAAACCAAACTCTTTGATTCTTTCTTTTTCTATATCTGCTTCAGTTACATTCTTCAAAGGAGTCAATCCGGCACGTTGACGAATCTTATTCACATCTCCTAAAGCTTGAGATGCATTCTTAGAAAGGACTAAGGTCGCACGCGTCAGATATGCTTCCGCCAAACGAATCAACGGTACTTGGGAATACTTCCCATACGGAGCCCGATAATACTTATCATTCCAAAAAGCATTCCATTTTGTCTTGTTATATGCCATTTCATGTATGGTTTTATCTCCTCCATCCGTATAGTTTTTCAGGAAATAATGCAGTTGAGTAAATCTCTTATCAGCCAAGGCTTCTGCACTCGGAACATAATTCGTCAAATCCATAGGATCATCTGTTACCGCCCAGCCAATATACTTAATTAAACGAGGATTCCAGTAAGCACAAGCCCAACCACCATGTTGCCAATTCTGACTGCCACGCGCTCCTTCCAACCATAATTTATTACTAGCATCAAATGTCTTTGACTTGAAATTATAAATACCAGTTTTACACATACGAGCTAACGGAATAGCTACGTTATTTCCCTGATTGCTTTCAGTGAACGCACACTCAAACATAACTTCCTTTGATACCGGGTCTACTGTATATTGTTGTTCGGCATTCCGGTTAAAAGCAACAATCGGTTCTTCTGTCAAATCAAAAGGTGCTACTCCAGCTTCCGCTTTAGTAATCACATAATCAGCTTCTTCCAATGCTCCGTCTTTATCTCCCATTAACCATTTTACACGCATCAACATCATAGCAGCTGAAAATTTATTGGCACGACCACGCACAAAATAATCTTCAGGCATCAGACTTTTAGCTTTAGCAAAATCAGACAACATCTGATCATACACTTCTTTCACAGTCCCCATATAAGGATTGCGTGCAGACTCTTGTGAATAATCAAGCCTATTGATTAACGGAATGAACTTACGATTATTCCCCTCTCCGCCTGCCGGGTCGTAAGGAGCAACAAAAGCTCGGCTAATCAGCCAATAGGTATACCCTCTCATAAAATATAGTTCTCCGGTCTGACGTGCCAACGTCTTCTTATCATTTTCAGTCATATTGGCAAAAACTGGCTCTCCTTTTTTCTCCTTCTCCTCAATATAAGTCAACGGAGAAGTAGCTCCTGTTACAGAACGATATAATATTGAAAAGGTCTTCTCAAATTGTTGTCCTGTTACATCAAAGGTAGACATCTGACGAGGATACCAGTAAAGTGCTTCCTGCTCATAAGCCCCTTGCGGATTAACCGTAGACAAATCTGCCACCAATTCCTGATAATAAGGGATAATACCGATAGGTGCCTGCCAGTTAGGATTCTGAAAAAGAGTATTATAAGGATCAGCAACAGAATATTCCAAATCATCAACCGATAACCAAGGATTAGATTCCGGACGATCCAGTTCAAAAAATTTATCCATATCACAGGAAGCAAGAAGTGCAATACCGGATAAGGCTATCATTATATTTTTTATCGCTTTCATACTATCAAATATTTAATTAAAATTTAAAGTTAATACCTGCGGAGAATATACGGGTCTGCGGCATTTCACTACCGGAGAATACAGCTCCCTGCGCATTGGCACCTGTTTGGTTCTTTACTCTTACTTCAGGGTCATAGCCGTTAAATGAAGTAATGGTGAAAAGGTTGACAGCTGAGACATACACTCTTAAAGCATCAATATTTATTTTCGAGCAGATTCTTTGTGGAAGTGTATATCCTAAAGTCAAATTACGCAAACGTAAATAAGCACTTTTCTCCAGATACTTGGTGTGACCGGCATCATGTTTTATATAAGTTACATTTTGCTTGTCATTTCCATTGTCATCATAATTATATTTATCTTGCCAACGAAGTTGCGGATACTCTGCAATATCTCCCGGTTTCTTCCATGAGTTCTCATAAATATCAGCAGTCACATTATTACGTCCATCTCCTACAAATGATTTTGTATATCTATGATAATTAAAGGTATAACTACCTAATGAGAGATAGAACATAAATGATAAATCGAATGCCTTATATTTAAAGTTATTTGTCCAGCCCATATAAACTTTCGGAAGAGCCGTTTTACCTTCTTGAATTATACGGTGTTTATTTACGTTTGATTGAGTAGCGGGAATCAATCTTCCGGTTTTCACTGTCTCACCGGTCTTATTGTAACGGTCAAGATCTATTTCATAAATCATGCCGATACCTTTCTCCGGATCAACTCCTGCCCATTCAGCCATAAAATAAGTACCCAAAGCCAGATCTTTCTTCGTGATCGCTCCCGGACGTGTATTGATGATACCGGTCCCTTTTGCATCAACACTCGCATCAAGTGCTGTCACTTTATTCATATTTGTCGTCAAATTATAGTTCATGTTCCATTCAAAGTCTTTCTTGACCAAAGTAACATTAATGTCAAATTCAAATCCCTGATTATACATCGAACCAACATTTGCCCACATAGAATTATTGTCAGCATTACCGCCACTATTGGTGATACCGGCAGATGCGGGTAATTGCACACGCATCAACATGTCACTTGTCGTACGACGATAATAAGCAATAGAACCATTTACTTTATTATTGAACAGCGCATAATCAAGTCCCAAGTCAATACTTTTGTTTTTCTCCCATTTAGCTGCTTTATTAGCAATATTCCATAAGAACATATTCTGCATATTATTGTAATATTGCTTGCTCTTTATACTATACGAATTCTTCGTCACTTCCGAAGGAATGTTCTGATTACCTGTTTCTCCATAGCTGCCACGTAACTTCAACAATGAAATAAAACCGGCATTACGCATAAAAGCCTCATCAGAAATAATCCAACCACCTGATACTGAATAGAAGTCTCCAAAACGGTTTTCTTTCACAAACTTAGATGATCCTTCGCGTACAAAAGATGCTCCAAGTAAATAACGTTGCTTGAACTTATAGTCGATACGGTTAAAGAAACTGAATGTGTAACTCTCACCACCTATATAAGCACTGTTATTCCCCAGCATTGTACCAATAATCTTGGGTTCCTGAAACTCACCACTCAAGTTCTTACCGGCAACAACAGCATTATCCGTATAACTCCTATTTGCTTCAATACCCGTTACAATATCCAGACCATGATCTGTCCATTCACGGTTATATTTGGCAAAAGCATGATATTGTTGGGACTTAGTCGTTTTCTTGCTTTTATTACCTTGGTTACCATCTACATTGCCAGTATTCGTAATCAAGCCGGACAACCAATAATCACTTTGCGCCAATCCATACCCATAACTTGCATCTGCACGAACTGAGAGCCCTTTTATCCACTTCAGGTTAACATCCATATATAATGTTGTGCGGAAACTAAAATTCTCACCTGTACTCAACTGATAATCGTTGTCAAGAGTAGCTGTCGGATGACCATCCGCCATTTGTGGATTCCAATACCCTGTAGGGTCTTCCGGATCATACACTTTGCGCCACGGAAACTTATCAGAAACTACCGCCCATTTATTCGTCGTTTTTTTACGGTCGAACTTCAGAAAAGACTGAGTTCCCAAAGTCACAATTCCTTTCTTAAATTCACTATTCAAACGTGCACTGACCGCATTCATGCTAAGCCCTTTCAAACTGGACTCATCAGAACGGTAATTAACAGACGCGTAAGTCGTTGAGTTCTCTCCCCCTTGGTTCAAGGCCACGTTTATATCATGGAAATGTCCCATACGAGTCACCAAATCAACCCAATCCATATCCGTATTCATAGCTTCCTCACGAGTTATCGGAGAAGTCCAATTGGAATAATACGGTTCGATAATATCTTTCTGTGGGTCAAGCGGATTTAATCCCACATTAGCACGAGCCTCATCCATTATATTAAAGTATGTCTTCGTACTGGCCAGTCCTAAATCTGAATTAGTGATAGGAGTAATACCGCCTTCATAATGAACGTCGAATTTAAGTCCTCCCTTTTTTCCCTTCTTCGTTGTAACAATGATCACACCGTTCGCACCTCGGGAACCATAAATTGCAGTTGCAGCAGCATCTTTCAATACTTCTATTGATTCAATATCATTGGAGTTCACCATCGTAGAACCTCCACCTACAATACCGTCAACCACCCAAAGCGGATCACTCCCCGATGCAATAGAACCGATACCGCGAATCTTTATCTGTGGAGTACTACCCGGCATACCGTCATTCACAACTTGTACACCGGAAGCCAGCCCCTGCAAAGAATTCTCAAAACGCCCACCTTGCATCAGCGACATTTCATCACTTTTAATTTTAGAAACAGACCCTATCATATCACGGCGTTTCTTAGTTCCATAGGCAATCACCACCACATCATCAATCACCACAGAGTTTTCTGTCAATGTAACATCGATAACCCGACGTTTTCCCGGAACAATTTCCTGATTATCAAACCCCATATAACTAAATCGAAGAGGAGAAGAGTCTTTCTGAACAACAATACTATACCGACCATTCATATCAGTAACAGTACCATTCGTTGTACCTTGTTCTAAAACCGAAACACCTACAAGAGGCTCTCCTTTGGGGTCAACTACCTTACCAGTAATTGTTGCATTCTGTCCCCAAACAGACAACGTCGGTAAAATAAGTCCAATCATCAGCACCAACAGGAACCGAGATCGTAATCCAATACGTGTAAATGAATTCATAATAATTAAAAATTTAATAAAGGTTACTTAGTGTTGTTTAACTACGGATGCAAAATTAGGCATTAGACAGCACGGCAATTAATACTCATGCTTCAAAATATATGAGAATAACATCTTCATAACAACACTGGTTACATTTATATAATACATGTTACATGATACGCAAATTCGAATGATTTATGTCAGTCTCAACCGTCATGTTTTTCATATTTTCTGCAATGATATAAAATACTTCGAATAACTCATGAAACAAATCTCATATATTTTGAAATGCCATTATTAAAAAGATTGGCTAAATCACGGTACTTTTGCACTTGTTCTATTTTCAACAATCAATATAATACAATGAAACATTTACTGATCTTATTATTAGCCTGTACTTTTTCCTTTCCCAGCCGGGGGCAAAGTATTATCCAGCTTTCCCCACTCCAAGGAGAGAGGGGCATACAAGCAGCCATCGAAAAAGCATCTATGAACGGAAGCTCCATTTTACTTCATGACGGAGACTATATCCTTCATAAAAGCATAGATATAAAAAACTGCAAGAAAGGGATAATAATAAAAGGTAAAAATCCGGGAAAGGTACAGTTGCGGTGTGATAAACCCTTGAAAGGAAAACTGAGACCTGTCAAAGATACTCAAACAAAAAACAGAGTTCACCCGAATGCTCAAGGTATTATTATGGAGATAGACTTATCGGAAATAGGTATCAATGTTCCTTTTTTTCCCGATTTAATGAAAGAGCGTAAGAACTTTCCACAACTCATTTACAACAATGAGCTACTCCCTCTTTCGCGTTACCCCAACAAAGGTTATCTATATATGAAAAGGGTATTGGACAATTTCGGAACAAACGAACAAGGAGGTACTTTTGAATATAGTGATCCAGAACACGGCAAATGGGTGAATGCCGTCAAAAACGGTCTATGGTTTACAGGATACTGGCGTATCCCCTGGCAGGCCTGGACTGTACGTATAAAGGAAATAGACCCGAACAAACAAACTGTCACTCACAGCGTAGGGATAGAAACAAAGGAAGGAAAAGATGTAGGCATATTTGGCGGCATCGGTTCCAAATATCATCGTCCGTACGGTTCGGGAAAAGAAGAATATTATGTAGAGAATCTTCTCGAAGAAATAGATCATCCAGGAGAATGGTGCATTGATTTTACAACTCAAAAATTATATCTTTTCCCTCCCGAACATTTTGATGAAAACTTATTGAGTATTGTATCAGACACTACCCCATTGATTAACATTATAAATTCAAATCATATAAAAATAGAAAATATCTCCTTCAAAAATCATTTAGGCGATGGCGTCATCATAAAAAATGCCACAGAATGTCTGATTGCCGGATGTAACTTCAAAAATATATTAGGAGACGCATTAATCATTCAGGGAGGAAAACAAAATAGAATACAAAGCAACAACTTTGAATATATCGGTCGCACCTGTATTGAGGTATCAGGAGGTGACCGAAAAAATCTGATTGCTTGCAAACACTTAATAGAGAACAATTATTTTACCCGTTTTGGTGAAATACAGCGCAGTTATGCTCCTGCTGTAAAACTGGGAACCTTTACTACAGGAATCGGCATAAAAGAAGGCAATGCAGTGGGAATTACCGTCCGGCACAATATGGTACACAACGCTCCCCATGCAGCCTTTATCTATGGAGGAAACAACAACATCCTAGAATATAATGAAGTGTTCGACATAGCTCGGGTCACAGGTGATGTCGGAGCCTTTTATAGTCGTTGGGACTGGACTTCACGAGGCAACGTCTTACGCCACAATTTTATTCATCATTCACCACGAGCTAATGCATTGTATGCAGATGATGGACATGCGGGGGACTCAATTTATAAAAACATAGTCCATCAAGTCGTTTCCGGTACCATTATAGGTGGAGGCCACTGCAATTACGTTCACGATAATCTATATTTTGATTGTAGTGCAGCAGGCATAAGTATTGATGCCCGTGGAAAAAAACGAAATTATAATGCACAAAATCCTGAATTCACCCATTTGTTCGATGTTTTCCGGATTAACAAAGGCAACTGGGACAACATCTACCCAGGCATAAGTACATTTTTACAGACCGACCATCTGGAATTACCCATTAATAACAGCATAGCAGATAACACATTTATCAACTGCCGTTGCGGATTACGAAAAGAAGGGAAAGATGAAGATTTTCAATATTCATACTTCGGCAGTAATACAGACTTGGTTATTCCCAACTTAAATTTCCGGGAAATATCTATTCTAAAAAGTCTGAAAAATATTCTGGGAGTTAGCTCTATAACAGAATACCAATTAGAGAAATGCGGACTATATATAGATAAATATCGCACTTCCTTACCGGATAGAGTACAATTAATCAATTCTATAAAACAACAACAAAAGGGTTTTGATTCTATCGAAGATCAACAAGTTACTAATAACAATCAATAATATTATCATGAGAAAACACCTATTTCCAGTCCTTTTGCTAGCGAACACACTGTGGAGTTGCCTGTTTGCTCAAACTCCTATTGTTATGGATATGGTTCATCATAATCCGGGTGAACCTTTCACAAACACATGGTTCAATGAACCTGGGAATTTAGTGCAATATGGTTTTAACGCGCAAGTAGTTAATGAATTTCAATCTGTACATACAGCCATAACATATAGCAGTTTAGACCCGAGAATATGTCCTACCGGTTCTAAAGAACGTTTATGGATCGATTCTGTTGCCACCCGTATAGAAAACAAGATTGAAGCTATCCATAAAGCCGGATTGGAAGCATATTACTTTACTGATATCATCGTACTTCCCAAACGCCTGGTGGAAATTTATAAAAATGAAATTTGTGACGCGACAGGACGAATTGACTTCACTCGCCCCAAAACACAAGAGATACACCGAATCATGCTTCAAGAAATATTTAAACGTTTCCCGAAACTTGACGGTCTGGTTATTCGCGTAGGAGAAACTTACTTGCAAAATACTCCTTACCACACAGGTAATGGTCCCATACCCAGAAACGAAAAATCATGGGAACATAATTCTGCTTATAAAACCGATGGAGGAGAAAAAATACACAGTAATCTAATAAATCTGCTGAGAGAAGAAGTATGCATACGTCAAAATAAAAAAATCTTCTATCGCACATGGGATTTCGGTTACTTCCATATCAATCCCCAATATTACCTTTCCGTAACAAACAACGTTGAACCTCACCCCAATCTATATCTATGCATAAAACACGTACAGGGGGATTATCACCGAACGTATAAATTCAACCCTACATTAGGAATAGGTAAGCACAAACAAATTGTAGAAATTGAATGTCAACGCGAATATGAAGGCAAAGGAGCATACCCGAACTATATTGCAGACGGTGTACTTAATGGATTTGAAGAATTAAAATCAGATTCCCAGCCTTACTGTTTGAACCAGTTAAAATCAAATCCCAATTTTGCCGGTATTTGGACATGGTCAAGAGGAGGAGGCTGGAGAGGTCCCTATATCAAAAATGAATTATGGTGTGACATAAACGTTGCAATATTGGCCAATTGGGCAAACCGGATGTCGTTACCGGAAAAGGAATTATTTAAGAAATACGCCATAGCCAACGGATTCAAAGGAAAAGACATCGAACGTTTTCATCGTCTTTCTCTTTTGTCTGCTGACGCGATTGTCAGAGGAAGAGCATCTTTAATTCTCCCCATCAATGTATGGTGGACGAGAGATCAATTCATCGGAGGAGAGAAAGAACTGAGACAGAATCTCAAAACTATTATAGAACAAGGACTAACTCATAAAATCATACTAGAAAAATCCCAAAGTGTTGCTATCTGGAAAGAGATTGTAGCATTAGCCGATAAAATACAAACAGGCAATCCGGAACTAAGACGTTACTTACAAACTTCCGCCAAGTACGGATTACTTTTATATTCAATCTATGAACAGGGTTGGATCATCATGCTCAAAGGCTACGAAGGAGATATGAACGGTCAATATGACACAAAAAGTATTCGCAAAGCCATCGATAATTATGACCGGTTATGGAAAGAATACAAACTATTCGGAGAGACTCATCCGGATTGTGCCACACTTTATGAGCCTTATAGTTTTGACTTTAACAAACCTCCATTGTATCACGATTTAAAACAAGGACTAAATCCTACTGTAGATAAATACAGAATTACAGATAAACCATAAAAAATAAGAAAATATGAAGAAGACATTTCTAACCGTGCTGTTATTCTATATTTTCACAGGAATAGCAGTAGCACAAAACCTGTCAAAAACAACAGAATACAAAATCTTATTGACAGGAGCCTCATTCGCTTCTCCGCAAAACGGTTGGTTCGAAATCGGTTGTCGCAAACTGAATGCCGAAGCCATAAACCGGGCCATAGGTGGAGAAGCCATAGCCAATACAGCAAACCGAATGGCCAATGGTACCCTCTACTCTAAAGAAGAACTGGAAAATATTGATGCATTAGTCATTATGCAAGTACACAATAAAGATGTTTATGAAGAACTTCAACTGAAAGATAAATACACGGATTATGAAGTACCATTTGATCGCAGCAATTACGCGGCAGCCTATGATTATGTCATCAAACGTAACCTCACGGAATGCTATGAATTACGTAACGATACTACATCCAAATACTATAATACTCCTTATGGTAAACCTGCAATTATTGTATTATGTACACACTGGCATGATTGTCGCACCGTTTACAATGAAAGTATCAGAAAACTCGCCGCTAAATGGGGATTTCCTTTAATTGAATTTGATAAATATATCGGATTCTCAAAAAATGTATTACATCCTGTCACAGGAAAACCTTTCAGCCAATTATATTCCACGGATATTCAAGTTACAGAAGGCATAGCTTATGGACATCATCCCATACGGGGAGAACAATCATATATGCAACAACGAATGGCAGCTATTTTTGTAGATTCGATGAACAGAATTTTACCTATAAAGTACTAAGTATGAAAAGAACTATTATATATACCCTCTTTCTCCTGTCTTTCGTTTGTCAACAGGCGAATGCGACACATATTGTTCAAAATCAATATGATTCCTCATTGAACCAATCGGAACATATGTCTTGGTGGACACATGACAGGTTTGGTCTGTTTATCCACTGGGGACTTTACGCTATGCCTGCTCGCCACGAATGGGTAAAAAGCAGAGAAAAAATGTCCGATGAACATTACAACCGTTACAAAAACTTATTTAATCCCGATTTGTATAATCCGGAAGAATGGGCGTATATGGCAAAAGCAGCCGGAGTTAAATATATGGTTTTCACGACTAAGCATCATGATGGTTTTTGTATGTGGGACAGTAAATATACGGACTATAAAATAACCAATACACCTTATAAAAAGGATATCTTAAAACCGTTAGTTAATGCTTTTCGTAACGAAGGTATACGTATCGGATTTTATTATTCGCTATTGGATTGGCATCATCCCGATTTCACCATTGACCGTAACCACCCCCAAATGCCACAAAACCCCGAACTCTTGAAAGAATTAAATAAGAACCGTAATATGGCAAAATACAGGGAATATATGAAAAACCAATTAACCGAATTGCTCACTGAATTTGGACAAATTGATGAACTTTTCATGGATTATACGTATGCTGAAGGAGAGAATGGAAAGAATAGTAAAGACTGGGATGCAGAAGGTATTGTCAAATTAGCACGAAAATTGCAACCACAGATTATTATAAACAACCGCCTCGGACTAACAGAAAATAGACAAGGCTGGGATTACATCACTCCAGAACAATTCATGCCACAACAGTGGCCCACAGTAAACAGCCAACGAGTTCCTTGGGAAACCTGTCAAACATTCTCCGGCTCATGGGGTTACCATCGTGATGAATACAGTTGGAAAAGTGTACATCAACTAATTGTTATGTTAGCCGAAACTGTCAGTAAGGGTGGAAATCTATTACTAAACGTCGGGCCAACAGCAAGAGGTGTTTTTGACGAACGTGCTATAGAACGTTTAAACGGCCTGGCACATTGGATGCGTTTTCATAGTAGCGCCATTTATGGATGTACTGCCGCACCAACTGAATATGCTTGTCCCAACAATTGTATTCTCACATATAACCCCAATACTAACCGACTGTATATACACGTGTTAGAATGGCCATTCAAATCCTTATATCTAAAACAATATAAAGGAAAAATCAAATATGCTCAATTATTGAATGACAATTCAGAACTCAAATTTCGGACTGAAACCAAAAAAGGAAGCCATATGACCGAAAACACAGGAGCTGACGATGTTATCATCACTTTACCTGTAGAACGCCCAAATGTCGAGTTACCGGTTATAGAACTTATATTGGAGTAGTCAACAGCAACGGAAAATTCCAACTAGATGTTGAACTTCTGATCGAAAAACATGAGCTGAAGTTTGATTACACTATTCAATCGCTTCAAATAAAGATAAGTCACTATTTCGATTCCATAACTTATGAATTGCTTTTCCTGATATGCAATGGAGCGGAACAAGTCCTCTTTGCCGGCTATCTAAAGAATTATACCTGAAATCTCCCATGACGAAATAACAATCCTCTTTTATAACGATAGGACCAAAATTATCATGAGAAGCAATTCGTTTACCTTTTTCCTCAATAGCCTTATTATTAATATATACGATCCCATCTTTAAGCTGTATTGTGTCTTTCGGCATCCCTATAATTCGTTTAACGTATAACTGCGTTTCATTTTCATCCCACTTGAATATAACAACGTCCATACGCTGCGGAGAAGAGTATCCCCACACACGATGATACCCCCAATTTGTTTTTTTATCAGCTTTGGCTACGGCTGGTATCAGACAGAGTAAATTGAGTACAGGTGTTTCTACAATTCGCTGAGGCATTAAAGCCCCATATGTAATTTTCGAGTTCCAAACCAGACTTCTTGCACTTATCGTAGGAAACATACTATCAGACGGAATATATACCCATTCGCCAATGAATACCTTAACCAAAAGCAATATAAGTAACATACAAGTCCCCAGTTTGGCTAACGTCTGAAATTTGATACGTTTCATTTCAATTCCTCAGTAGATAAAGACTGTAAAGCAACACCATGTGTCTGAACCCATCTCGCCATGAACGCAAATGTGGTCTGCGTTTCCGACCATCGGGATAGAGAGTCACCGGGATTTCACAAATACGCATCTGATGAATAGAAGCCAAGGCAACAAGCTCAGAAGCAAACTCCATACCATTACACTGCGGGTTAATAATGTTATAGCATTTTTTCGTGAAAGCTCTCAGACCACAATGGAAGTCTCCAATATTATTCTTAAATAAAAAACGCCCCAAGGACGACAAGAACGGATTGCCGACATAGCGATGAAGCCATGGCATAGCCCCTTTCGTGATTCCACCTGCAAAGCGGTTTCCCATTACCATATCATAACCAGCCTGTAATCGTTCGATAAATAATGATAATTCAAGAAAGTTATAACTATCATCAGCATCACCCATAATGATATATTTCCCATTGCAATGTTCGATGCCATGTCTCAAAGCACTGCCATATCCTTTCTGACTTACCTGTATCACATCCGCCCGATTATTCTTAGCAACGAGAGCGGAATTGTCTGTACTACCGTTATCGGCGACTATAATTTCATAAGTTAATCCGGTGTTTGAAAAAAATTGATGGATTTTCCGGATACATATGCCTAATGTCTTTTCTTCATTGAGGCAAGGCAAAATGATAGAATATTCAATGTCTGTGCTTTTCATGGTGTTAGTATTTTATATATTGCAAAATCTTGATTACAAAATACTTGTTGAAAACGGTTCTGGTTCAATCTGATCACCCCATGAGGGTATTGAAGATAGGAACCACGATACAGAAACTCGACATACCAGTTGACGTTGGCAGGAAGATTGGATATCTCTCCCGAAATATTGCAGGAAAGACGATTCGTATATAAATAGATAGAGCGACTTTCTCCGCAGGCTACCCAATCGTCCTGAGCGGTATTCATACGGAGGAAGGCGTACATTTCTTGAGCACTCTCGCCTTCCACGTTCGGATTTATGGTAGTATAAATCTGTATGGGTGAGGTCGCATATTTTATTGAAACTTTCCAAACAGAACAGATTAGTATGCCTATAATTGGATAGAGAACCCATTTTCCCGCTTTTTTGCCCCACACCATACACATAAATCGGAATCCTTGAATGAAGAATATGAAACATAATGGAAAAAGGGGAAGCCAATACCTTATTACATCATAAGGCCAACAGATTAAGAGCATTATGGTAGAAACCAGATAAACTGACTCCGCCGTTAATTTCCGGCTACTTATGTATAAGCCGAGCAAGCAATTCACCCAAAAGAAAAGATTGAAGAGTGAAAAAGGAATATATAAGATCTGAGCAGGATATTCGTAAAATGTTTGGATGTTGTGAAGTAGGTTTGTCAGAGTCACCACCTTAAAGTGCTCAAAATGTTCTGTATATCCCGAAGGAAAAACAAGAGTAAAGACAAACCAAATGCATAGAGCAGATGCATAAGGAAGGAAAAACCTCCATCCTGATAATCTGTTTTTCCATTGAAGTACGATTAAGGAAATAAATAAGAAGTATCCTTCCGTACGAATCTGTGCCGTGAAAAAAAGAAGAATACCTAAACCGATGTATAGTATAGTTCGCTTTTCGGTCTGTTCCTTCAATGCATAGAGTTTGTTCATTGTCCAAAAGGAGAACATGAGGAAGCAGAAAAAGGGAAGTTCGCTACTGACGGAGTTAACATACCCCCAATAGAATATGTTGCCTGTCAGCAAAGTTAAAACGAGTAGGACGGACATTCTGAAACGCTCTTTCGAGAGAATAGGGTGATAATAGAGAAAGATGAAAGCCCCTACCAGACAGATAACTCCTACAATTTTGAAGGCAAAATAGTTGATGCCAAACAATGCCACACACGGAAATAGTAGCAGAGGATATCCCCACGGGTAAAGTATAGGTGAATAGCGCTGATAAGTAGAATGGGCTATCATCTCCTGCATGTCCGAAAACACTTGCTGCATATCTCCGTATTGTATGCTTTGTGCCTGTCGGATATAAAGTGCAAAGTCACCGTTGAATATATGCCCCGACACTATTAATTGCACGGCTCCCCATAGGGTGCCGCACAATAATAGCATCAAACATAGTTCAGTAATATGTTTTTTCAGGAACTGCATGATTCATTATTTGCATCTAATAGGCAGAACTATAGAGCTTTCTCTTCTACAAATTTAAAGTCATATCCCGGTTCGTTGTCTTCCTTCGTCAAAGGAGTAATCTTTCCCTCTACAATCATAGATTCCGAAGATCCCAAATTGGGGAGTTGAACGAGTTTATACCCCGCTGCCGCTTCCTTTATAAGTTCAAGATACTTGTCTGTACAAATAATCAGTGTATTTTCCGGATTGTATAACATCGGAGTTTTCTGCAATAATTCTTCCAACCGAATAAGTGCTTTGAGATTAGCCTTTGGACTTATTGAGATAGTATGGATATAAGCCGGTTTCCATATTTCTTTTAAACTCTCAGCTTTTATAAGCGATTTTTTATCAGATGTGCAAATAACAACCTTAGTCATATTTGTTATCTGAGGATCAGGCTCTTGCGAATAGGCAAAACCCAATGTCATGCAAAACAAGCATAACAATAAAATTCTTTTCTTCATAATTCTAAATTTTTAATTGGTTTGAAAATATCGTTGACTTATGTTTTTAAGATAATTGTTTGCCAAATCAGGAACAGCTTTGTCGGGTATGAAAGCATGTAAAATTGTCATGTCACTTGATAACAAAAAGCAATATGGAAAACCTTCTTCTTCCAATGGGAGAGATAAATTTCCATTTTCTATATCAAATACAGTAGAAGGCAATTTCATGTTTTTCTCTAAATATCTACGAGCTGTTGACGATTGGTAGCTTCCAATAAGCAAAATATTCTCGTCAAGATTTAATTCTTTAGATAAACGCCCTATTTTTTGAAGTATGAAATTGACGCAATCACTGCAATATAATTCGTTGACTCTTACTACTAACACTTCTTTTCTCCCTTTCATATATTCCTCAAGCGGAATTGTGACACCATTGTATTCTTTTAATAAGATATTTGGCATTTTCATTCCATTCACCGAGAAAGCAATTTGAGAATTTACCCATAGTGCCATTTCTTTTTGTCCGGTAATGGATTTATCAGCAATCTGTTCCTGACAATACGTCTTTAGGGCCTTATACTTCTTTAAAGTGACCATATTGACACCTAGTAATAATAGTGCTAATATGCCAACAATATATATGTTGATATTCTTTTTCATCCTGTTACATTTAAATAGATTTAATATGTAGGAGGAATAAGACAGGATTACTATCTTCCGTTAATCCATCATATAACTGCATTAACTTGCTATCGTTAATTAATGGCGAATTATAAATTCGCTCTTTCATACGCATAACAGTAGTGGCAGATTGCGGAATAAGAAAAGTTTCTTTGTCATAACAAACTATGGGTGTATTTCCTGGAGAATGTGCAAAAAATAAAGGATTGTAATATCTGCCATTACACTTATAAGTCTTTTTCGTTTTATGAGAATAAATAACGAAAGGAGACCAAGTGAATCCATTTTTGCTAAAATAGAACAATGCATAGTCCTCTAATATAACATAGTCTGCCATATGAACTTTTGTTCCGACTATTTTTATATATGTATCACTGTTCATGTCCTCTGGTCTTTCTGGATATCCACCATTAGTTATATTTATTCTATATTTCTCGTAACAACGATCTTTCTCTATCTTATAAATATTATGCGTCCATGGCTCTTTTAAATAAATGTCATTTCCAAAACTACGTAAAGGATGCATTCCATTGTTTAAGTGAAATACCTCGTTATAAAAACTTGGGAATTCTCTATAAAGTAGTTTGAAATCTTTGTCATAAACAGATAGCATTTGCCGTTGAGAATCATCGTCCATACCAGCTTCTATAAACCCAGCAATAAAATCATTATTAATCAATTCAATATCATTTGCATAAAAGCTAGGAGATACATCTTTTATATGCTTCCCATTCAAATCGTAATAATGAAGACGATTCCAGTCATACAAAACTATTTGTTTTTGATCGCTTGTTAGACACATTTTGCATAAACGCGAGTATTCACCAGGACCTTGTCCTACTTTTCCGATTCTCCGAACGAAATTGCCGTGTTTATCAAAGCAATATACAGCATTTGCAACAAAAACATCCATTATGAAAATATACTCATTAGAGCAAAGTATCTGATGTATGTTTCCTATTAAACAGTCGCTGTTTGTTTCCAATTTGATGTATGATATATCATCGATCAAGCTGTCGAAAGCATAGGATTCTTCTCCATCCGGATCAACATTTATATGAATAAGAGTTGAATCGGAAATAATATGCTCGCCTGTTGAAACTTTATTTTGGGGTGTCTGACAGCCAATGTTTATGAAGAGAATGATTACTGTAACAATGTTACAACAAAGTGTGAACAATTTTGATAATGACTTATAGTTTATCATACAATATATATTTAAAAAAATTATATACTAAGTCCATAGCATTAGGAATCCATGAACTTAGCATTTTTAATCATTACTGACGGCAAGGATCAGTAATACTACAAACTTCAACGTAATTTGTGGCTGGACCACAGTAATACTTTTTAGCATTAAATTCTTGTACTACAGTTTCAGTAGTGGTTGTTGATGAACCAGATGAAGAGTTTGAGCCCCATGAATGATCACCTCCAATAGAACCACCTATGATTCCATTACCTGCACTAATACCACCATTGATATTAGTATCGGTTCTAGTACCCGTTGTGACAGATGAAGAACTCGAGGTGGTGGTTGTTTTTGTGCATTTCACATCTGTCTCTAATTGTTTTCCCATGTTAGTTGTAGTTCCGGATGTCGTCCCCGTCTGCGCCATCACCTGCGGATGCAGTGATATCTCCATTACTCCGAACTCATTAAGCGCGTCATGCACGTTTAAAATAGTTCCTACCATTAGTAAAGCCATTCCGGCTAATACTACGATTTTGTTCTTTTTCATTGTTTCTCGTGTTTAAAATTAATACTAAGGTTAGTTTCTCTTTTCTTTAAAACTTCTTTAAAGTGCTCTTTCAAAGTATCTGAGTTCTTCCATGCAGGAGCATAGCTGGCGGTGTAAACGCATAGGTATGAACAATATAGGAATCCGGCATATAGAATCCACTTTCTTTGGCGTTCGTATAGATGATATGACAATATGGAAAGCCCAATTGCAAACGCAATATACGGTATATACAGATAGCGGTCAGCTACAACAACGTAGCGGGGTAGCGGAATCACATGAAGCACCGGCAACAGATGTAATATGAAAAACAGCGTGCAAAAGACCAATAATGGCTTTTTGCGGTTCAGGTATATCACATATCCTATGAATAGGATAACAAATGGGTATATCCATAAAGCCATGGGTATCTTTTCGCCTACCTGAAAGGGGAAAGGATAAAGATAGGAAAGCTTGAAAGGAATAGCCGAAATCAAGAGATACTTAAACACTGAATAGCAAAGGAATATAAAACGATCTACTATCGTATATCCTATGATTTCTTCTCCTGTATCTTTGTTGGCCACAAGGGTAACTATAAAGATGGCAATAGCAGGAATGAGATAATATACTTTTTCGATATACACTTTCAAGGAACGCATATTTCTTTTGAACAGCATCCAGTCGAACAGCAACAAGCATGGAACTATAATAACGGACTGTTCTTTGCAGCCCATAGCCAATATACTACTGACCACACTCGCTAGAAGATACTGCCATTTACTATTGCGCATATATTGTATGTAGCATATCAGTGCCGACAAATAGAAAAAAGTGCTAAGCACTATCTTCGACGCACTAATCCAGCAAACGGTTTCTACCTGAACCGGGTGTATGGCAAATAACAGTGCGGTGAAGAAGGATATACCCAATGCCTTTTTAGAATCAAAATGATTTCTTATAAAAGAATAGGCCAATAAGTACACTAAACAGGCATTGAATATATGAAACAGCAAATTACCTATATGAAAGGCTAAACTACTGTAGCCGAAGCATAGATGAATAAGCGTGTAGTATAATTGATTGATTGGGGAGTATTGACCGTTACTAATACTGTGGAATATAGTCTGCAAATTCTTCAATGATATCCCGTCGTTCGTCATCGAATTAATCACTTGCCACTGATCATCCCAATACAATTGAAATTCGTGCGAAAATATACTATAATATATCAATACAGCAACAACTGCAATAACACTCCAATGTGAGACAATCGTTTTGGCAAATGTTGATGTATTCATAGCATTAAGTAATATATTTGTTATTGTGAGACAAAAATAGTCTGGATTATAATATCATGCAATTATTGGAGGAGGACAAAATGTGTAAATTATCCATACGTTCATTTTGTTGATTATCTGTATTTTAATCCTTATTTATCTTCTTTGAATTGAGATTTAGGTAGACAGATAGTAGAATTTCTTCTCCTAATTTCAACTTGTTTTTTATCCTGTTTCTATACCTTTTGATTGTATTTGTCTCAATAATCAGGACTTTCGCTTGTTCAGAGATGGCGATTCCTATATAAGTAAGGTAACAAACCTTCATCTCTTGAGAGGTTAGGCCAAAGGAAGAAACTATATGGCTAATATCTCCATATAATATATTGACAGCATCGTAAAGCAACAGCCAGTCTTCCTCTTTCTTGATGTGATTATATCGATGTTTCTTCAAAAGCAACAATGACTCTAAACCAACTGTCAATAATAATTCTTTTTCAGTTAATTCATTTTTAAGAGATAACAGCGATCCGAGTTTAGCTTTCAGCTCTCGATTACGCTGGATTAAGTTTAGGTTCTGTTCATCTTTGTATTTCAGCCTCTCCTTTAATTCAGATACTGTTTTTTCTAACTGAATATCATCCTTTTTTAGTTTATCCATTTTCATGACGAGTGTTTTTTATTTGTATCCAGATTTAATGCTTCTCTATAATATAAATACACCGCAGGAGCGTCTGTCCCCACACCCCTAGGTATATTTTAACATTTCGTTCCTTTTGATATGCGGAAGGCCTTATGTAAAATTTTACTTAAGGCCTTCCGCATATCAAAAGGAACTTTGAAAACACTCCCCATATTCCACTTTACCGAGCAGCGTATCGAAGTCTTCTGCTGCTTCATCGCCTATAAAACAGCAGAAGACAGATTAAAATAACAAAACGCTTTCACCGGTATCCAACCATTCCGACATCAAACGATAGTATGCCGGATATTCGGCCGGAGTTATCAATTGCTTTTTCAGTTTCAAGGTACGGACAATCTTTATCTCCTTTGCCGCTTTTTTCACTGTAACTCCTACGGTACCTACCGGATTATCAATCTTCTTATCAGTCGGCAGCACTACCGGCCTCATCCCGTCAGCAACTTTCACAATACAAGTATAAGTTTCATCAGGTAAATATCTCAATAACAGATTAACCGGGCGAGTCGTATTTACAACTGTTGAACGTCCTTCATAAGCAGCCCAACCATTCCGCGCCTGTGGCAGTTCAAATTTCCGGTAACCTGCTTCCAAAGTTTTTCCGGCTTCTGCCGTCACTCGTAATGTGTCGGTTTGCGAAATAACATGGGAAACTCCTTCCAAAGTCACCGGCCGGGCGTCCATGTTGACAACAGATACAAAATCCTGTATATCGGCAATAGCATTATCAGCAACAAACAGTCTGCTGACAGCAGCGAGTCCTGCCGCATCCTTATCTTCTGTTTTAGGAAAGACAGCCTTTACTTCGGCCTGAATGCCGCTTGCCTGTTGCAAAGCAGCCAGCAAAGCCGCTTTCTCCGCTTCCGTTCCATAAGCCGAACGAATCACTTCGGCAACCGGACGCAAACGATACCCGGTTTGTGACAATGACAAACGGCAGTTTCCTAATCCTTGCACGTAAGCAGTGAGTTGTTTCGTTTTTTGCTCCGAACTTTGTGTATTGGCAGTCAACCTCTTTGCCAGTTCAGAAACTTCTTTGTCGTTACTTTCAAATTGCCGTTTAATCACTTTCAACGCATCGGCTTTTGAAGCATACGTAGAAGCCACAATAGCCTGTACGTTACCTGCCGGCAAAGAAACAGCAAGCATACTAGGACGAAGTTGCACATTCTTCAACGCCCAGGTCACAGTCTTTACACCACCCGCTGTTTTCACCACCGGAACAGCTTTTCCATTCAATAACTCATAATGCAAAGGTTTGTTTTCGGGTACCGATACCGAAAGCACATACTCCCTGATAGGAGATAATTCCTCTATCTGCTCGCACACATCCAGTTCGGGAAGATACCCCGGACGGGTAATAACCGAGTAATCCAGATAAATAGTAGCTCCCAGCTCCAATCCGGTATGGACTACAACCATTTCTTTCAGACCATTATATGCCGGAGCATCGGCTGCAGCAGAAGGAAGTACCTCAACAAACGCGTTTTCGGGCGTCTTAACGATATTGCCATCTTTCTGACGGGTATACGATTCGTGAATCTTCAATTCCTGAAACTCCGGATTGTAAACAATAAAACTTTCGCCATACAGACGATTCATTGCCGTATGGGTAAACAATGTCAGTTCCTTTTGTACACGCATCTCCTGGCTACCGTCAGTATGCAAGATGTACGTTTTGTGCAATTTCCCGAATTCGGCTTCGGATACCGCTTTTGCCGGAGCTACCATAAATAAGAGTACCACCAGCGTAACTATATAATAATGTATATTTTTCATTCTGCTCTACTTTTTAATCACTAAATATTCACCATACGCTTTGTGCGCATTCACAGCATTACGGAAACTATCCCAATCAGCAGCCTCATAAACACGTTTCTTCAAAGCCAGTTTGTTGTGAAGCAGCACTTTGTTTCCTTGCTGCGCCAATGAACCCTCAAAATCGGCTCCCGTACCTTGCATTGTCTCATTCTTGTCGGCATTCGCCAGCTTGTATCCTGCCGGAAGTTGAATCGTTTCATCCAGTTCAACCAAACGCGAACATCCATCTTTAAAACCATACTTACGCTCTTTCAGTGAAGTATCGATACGCAAATAAGAGCGTACCTGATTATAAAGGTTATTCATCACCAACGGACGGAAGAACATCTCCTTCTCACCTTTCAATGCATAGTCCGGTATTTCATAACGGAAAGTGATTTTAATAGGTGCTGCCTGATAGTCTTTAGGATTCTTGCCGTAGTCTACGCTCAGCAATTTAGCTTTGGGAGATATGGCTAAAAGCTGGCTTTCCATTGTATTTTTCCATTCGCTCCGGAATCCGGTAGTAAAGATACGGCGGATATTACTGTCACTCTGCCCCTCGGCGGTAAGAGTGAAAGTACCGCGCAAAGTACCGTCTGCATCCAAGCGGTTATCGGCTTTGATACGCACATAATGATTTTCGGGAGCTGAAACCGGAGTGATACACAAATCAGAACCTTCGGGCACACCCGGCAGATAGTTCTGCTGCTGTTCGGCACTGCTCCATAGTTCGCGACAGAAAGGAACCCAGGTAGGATCGAGTGGCATGTATGTTCCGTTGCTCAACTTCACCACTGCCACACAGTGATTAAAATGGTCGGCAGGAATGCTTTCCACACGGCTACCCGCCATTGTCATAGCCGGATAGGCTTCGAAACCGGCCATGCGCAGGAAAGAAATCAGTGTACCCGCTATGTCTTTACAGACTCCGCAACGGTCGGTATAGTTCATCTTGGTATTGTGAAGTGTAAAGCCCTCTCCTTTTCCCATGGATATACCGGCATAACGGATATTATCAGCCACCCAATGAGTCAGCACGGCAATCTTTTCCATTTCGGTCTTCTTGCCTTTTATCAGTTCATCCACTTTTTTCTGCGCTTCGGGCAGTGGGGCAAAACTACCATAGTCTTCATTCACTTTGTTGAACCACAAAGATTTGTCTTTCCATTGAGGAGTGGAAGACATCATCAATTTGGGAGCTGCATCGAAAAGATCCACCATATTCGGCTCTCTGCCGAAAGGCATTACATTATCCATGGCAAAAGTGTATACCTTGCTATTATTTTCATAACGCATGGACGAAGCACATTCCCCCTGATAGAACTGGAATTGCAGTTCTTTCTCCATAGGAACAGCTACTTTATAAACTTTACGCACGGTGGGGGCAGCGCTCCAGAAAGGAACAATATCATAAAATTGCCCGCGCATAGGCGGGATAAAACGAGAATCGTCTTCATCACCGGCTCCAAGCAACGCATAAGTGAACCCCTTCTTGGCTATCTCATAATCCACAACATCACCGGGTTGCAAAGCGCCGATTTCGAGCATTATTTGTCTCGCTCCCCAGTAAATAGCCCGGGCAGGAGCAGCATAATCACAGGTTTTCTTTACATCCAGTTCGTCAACCTTGCCATTGGCACGATAGACGGTTACACGCTTAAACTCGGCATAGGCGGTCAGAGGGTCATAATCGTATTTAATTACCCGGTTAGCCACTGCCCCTCTCGGAGTCTGTACTTTAATCACTTTACACACAGCAAACGAGCCTTGCCCGGTAGGTTGGACAGATACCAACGTACTATCCAGCAATGTCACGTAATCGGATGTTTCATAAGTCTTTCCCTTCGCAGTATTTTCATAAGATTTCCAGCTTTGAGCGAGCGCCGTAGCCGAAGAAAGAAGGAAACAAGCTAATGTAACTGATAGTTGTTTTCTCATGTTTTTTACTTACATTTTATTTATAGGAACAAATGTAAGTAAAATCTTTGAGTATGCGAAGTTTATCTCCGATATTACTTATCGCGTCATGTGTAATCAGGGCGTTCGCCGAATATCACATCCAGCAGAAACAGAAATTAACTCGTGCGTAGTGTATTCCCCTGAATCTTTCCCAATATTTTGGGAAATTGCCAAAAGAACAACAACGTACAACATATCGCCGCTGTCGCGTCGGATATAGCTTCAGCCGCATATACACCTGTCACTCCCATAAAATGCGGCAATATCAATGCCAGCGGAATCAACAGTATTGCCTTACGCAACAAAGCAATGAAAATAGAAATCCGAGCCTGTCCTAACGCTACAAACATATTCTGGCAGGCACGCTGCAATCCGAAAATAGTCATACCGCCCAAAAATACAGGCATCGTCCAACGGACTGTTTCAATCAGTCTTTCGTCACTCGTAAACGCGGAAGCTACCGTTGAAGGAAACAGAATCATGAAAAGCATTAATAACAGGTTGAAAGAGAACATGGTTATCAGCACAATACGGAAGCATTCTTTTACACGCTGCTTATCGCCGTGCCCATAGTTATAGCTTATTATCGGAACAAATCCCTGTGCGAATCCGGTCAGTGGTACACTGGCAAACTGCATCGCACTCTGCAGAATTGTCAATGCACTGATGTAGATGTCTCCGAACTCTTTCAGGCTGCTATTAAGCACAAACCCGACCAAGCTCTCCGTGCTCGCCATAATGAACGGAGAAACTCCCAAAGCCAATATGGAAAGGATTATTTTTCTGTCCAGTTTCATATAAGGTTTCTCCAAAGGCAGAGAGGCGCGTTTGGAAAAAAGGAAAGTCAGTACCCAGGCCGCACTGCAAGCCTGTGAAAGCACTGTGCCCAAAGCTGCTCCTTTCACACCCATATTAAACCCAAAGATGAAGATAGGGTCAAGGATAATATTCAGCAAAGCACCGATCAGAACGGAAAACATAGCAATGGCAGGACGCCCTTGTGCATTAATAAAGCTGTTCAGTCCTGTCGATATTTCTACAAATATAGTACCCAGCAGATAAATGGAAAGATAATCCACGGCATACTCCAATGTATTCGCCGAAGCTCCCGTGAAAAGGAGAATGGGTTCCATAAATGTATATGCGATAAAAGACGTAAGCAAGGTAAATAATATCAGAAGGACGAAACCATTTCCCAATATTTTACCGGCACGCACACGATCTCCCTGCCCGAGCGCAATGGCGGCTAACGGCGCACCACCGCCACCGACAATCGCAGAAAAAGAGGAAATCAAAATAATGAGGGAAGTAGTCACTCCGACACCGGCAAGCGCATCGGTTCCGATGCCCGGAATATGTCCGATATATACACGATCGACAATGCTATAAAGCAGATTGACGAACTGCGCAGCTACTGCGGGAAGTGCCATTTTAAAGATGAGCGGCAACATACGTTCCGTCCCCAGCCGTTCTTCGTATTTATTTATCATTCTACGCTTCTTTTTCTTAAATTGGCTGCAAAGTTACAAGAAAAACAAGCTTCCCGGTTTAAAGTAGAAGGATAAAATATTTTTTGCACTCTATCGATTCTTTTTTGTATTCAAAATGAGCTAAAATATCTGCCCGAGAAGCTGTACCATAAAGCTGAAAAGTATAGCATCGATCTACCACCCGCAACAGATATTATGTGGCTGTCGGCATAGCTACGGAAAGTTATTCCTACTCACTAAGAAGTACAAAGCCATAAGTTTCTTGGCGTTTCCATAGTTAGAAACTTCAGTTTCAACGCTTAGAAACTTTAGTTTCCATACGCAGAAACTCTAGTTTCCCTATAGAGAAACTCCAGTTTCCAGCCTTGAAAACCGAGTTTCAACGTTTGGAAACATTTTCTCATCCATAGACTTATGTCTATTATAACTGTTTAATAAGTTTTTTCTGATAAGCAATACGTTCTGTTCCGTTCTTCACATAAATAATGCCGCAGCGCTGAAAGCCGTATTTTGTCAGAATATGCTGCATCACTTTATTGTCCTGATGTGTATCGACACGAATATTGCCCCATTGTTCAAAACACCAGTTCAGGCAGGCATCTGATACTCCTTTCCGTTTACCGTTTGTTGCTAAACGGTGGATCACGCCATACGGTTCGTCATTGAGCCAGTTCCCTTCATAAATATGCTGGTAGGTAGGATCTTCACCTAAAATAAAACAAAAAGTTCCCAAGATTTCCCCCTGACCGTCCATACAGACAAAGCTATGGCCGTCTTCTATTTCCTGACGAATCAACGCTTCGGACGGATAGCCGCCAATCCATTGAGTTACATTTCCGTTTGTACGCATAAAGGCACGGGCATAATCATATATCTCCATGACTCTAGGAAGATCTTTTAGTTCGGTAGCTCTGATTTTCATCACTTAAAAAAGTTATTTAAAAGAATACGATAAGTCAGCAATAGAATTATTCGTTGATTGCTCCGCAATGGGGGCAGACACCTTTTTCTTTCAACTTCTCCCCGCAATGTCCGCAACAATATTTATAACGACTATTCCAATATACTTTCTTTACAAAAACAAGAATAAAAAGGATGAGGAATAAATAACCTATGTATATATGCGCCATTAAAATAAAGAAGAAATAGCAGAATATACAACAGGACATCAGTCCCAGCAGATAAAAGATTGCCGCTGCGGGGGTCAACTGCCGGAATAAATCGTCAAGCACTGCCAGGGAGACTATCACGAACAGCCAGATACTCAACAAAAAGACTGAAAGAATAAAAGGAACTTTAAAAGGCGACAAAGTAGGATTGAAATAGAAATGCTCCCATGTGTCCGGCACAAACACCTGCATTGATTCATAAACCGTTGCACTGAAGGCCATTAGCAGACACAGGAATAACGGATAAACACTGTCAATATCATTGAAATACACCATTTGCAACTGCTTCCGACGGAAGGCACGAAGCAGATAGACACCGACAAAAAGTGCAAAGATAACCACAAAATAGGAGGCGTGCGTATCACTAAACAAATGAATGGCCTGAGAAATACTATCCGTAGGGACAAAAGATCGTTTCAACTCCACCTCGCGTATCCACCCCTGTTCATCCTGCGTATGTGCCAGCTTCACCCAAACGCTATCTACACTATCGGCAGGATGTACGGCAAACTCGGCCACTACCACACGATCTCCCCGATAAAGATTTATGTACGTATCCTTGATAGGCAGGCACTCCAGCAAAATGGAATCTGCCGTTAACTCCAGATTCGTATTCCATGTATAGTGCCGTTCATAAAGGTAATTCAAAGAGTCCTTCGTTTTCTGCGGCATTTCTTCGGAAGAAAGATTGGGGCGGGCATAATGGCAGGACGAAAGAAAAAACAAGCACAACAGCAAACTCACCACAGAGGACACGGAGGATACAGAGAAAAGTGTCTCCTTCCACAAGCCATTCCAACAGGCAGTTACAAAAGAAAGGGCAGAAGCTCCATATCCTCTGTGTCGTCTGTAACGAATCATTCTGCGGTGGTTCATTCTCATTGCGCTGCTTTTACTTTCATTTGACAATTCTTGCAATCGAACTCAAGACGGAACCGCTTTCCGTCATTCGACACCAGGAAATAGGGTTCTCTATAAGGCGACCGCACGCGTTGATGAATGGGACACCAACCCATACTATACCGCAAACAATGTTTGCAGAACATCAGTACCGCATCTTCCACCCGTTCTTTTTCATAAGCCCCGGCAATCTGTTGTACGCCATGTTCCTGATAAAAAGAGGCGGCACGGGTATTCATCACATTTCCCAAATACGTCAATGCGGTTTGCGGAAAAGCATGGTTGGTCGGTTTCCATACGGCGCGTTCCTGATGATAATTAATCCGGCGGGCAGCTATCAGTTTTTCCACTGCCTGACGACGGAAATCTGCCAATACGGAAGACGGCAGGAACCAGTTATCTGCAAAGGAGATTTCTATCTTCTCCGCTTCGAAAGGCGTATTGCCCAGTTTGGCAAGCTGAGTCCTCAAATGATCCGTTTGCGGCGTCCGTGCCAGTTCCTTTTCACGGGGAAGAGAAAGTGTCACACTATTATCATCTTCATCTGTCAGTGTCAGAGAAAAGCCGAAGTTATTATCGGCCAGTAATATACTTACGGACAGCTTTCTTTCGGCCGACTTACGGGAAAGTATGCGTTCAAATTCCTGGTCAAAGTTACGGTAAAGTCTGGTGCGCGGCTTGATTTGCGGCATTTCCTGCGGATAGAGCTTGTTGCCGTCGACACGATTGATACGGAAGCCCTGCAAACGCCCTTGCTCGTCAATATAGCAGACACCGTCGCCGTTATTGAATGATTTCAATCCGGCAACAGTCAGATAGTTTCCACGTGCCTCTTTCATCGTGCCCATTTCTTCTCCCAAAGATTTCGGTGTATCGAAAGAGAAGATTTCCTTATCACGGCCATGCAGAAAATAATGGGTAAATCCCCGACTGAAACTCTTGTCGAGTTGCGGCCGGAAGTCAAAGCGGCAAGTCCCTGAAGAGGCCCGTACATATTCCTGACGACGGGCAAAGATAGCATCCAGTTTCTGCCGATAAGCAGCCATGACGTTCTTCACGTAAGATACATCTTTCAACCGACCTTCTATCTTAAATGAGGAAGCTCCCGCATCCAACAACTGTTCCAACTCATCACTCTGGTTCAAGTCTTTTAATGAGAGCAGGTGTTTATCCTTGACCATCACTTTCCCGTCTGAATCTACCAGACTGAAAGGCAAACGGCAAAACTGCGCACACTCCCCCCGGTTGGCGCTACGCCCGAAACAAGCCTGGCTGACATAGCACTGCCCGCTATAACTGACACAAAGCGCCCCATGTACAAATACTTCCAAAGGAACTTCCGGGCAAGTATCATGTATCTTTTTTATCTCACGCAACGATAATTCCCGAGCCAGAACCACCTGACGGAAACCGGCCTCCTTCAAAAACTTAACCTTCTCCGGCGTGCGATTATCCATTTGCGTACTGGCATGAAGCGGTATCGGCGGAAGATTCAACTGCGTAATCCCCATATCCTGCACAATCAATGCATCCACACCTATCCGGTACAAAGCATGAATCATCTCTTCCGTCTCCTGCAATTCTTCTTCTTTCAGAATCGTATTGACAGTAACATAAATGCGGGCATTATACAAATGGGCATGTTTTACCAGTGCTTCAATATCTTCCAAAGAGTTTACAGCCGCTGCACGGGCACCGAATTTGGGTGCACCGATATATACGGCGTCCGCCCCATGATTTATGGCTTCAATTCCGCACTCCAAGTTTTTTGCGGGAGCCAGAAGTTCTATCTTACGCTGCTTTATCATTCAATATCATTAATGTTGTAAGGCGTTTCCTGATAAACAAAATAGTTCAGCCAGTTGGAGAACAACAAGTTGGCATGAGCACGCCAACGTACCAAGGGGCCTTTATCGGGATCATCGTCTACGTAATAATTACGAGGTATTTCTATTGGCAAGCCTTTATCCCGATCACGACGGTATTCGGTATCCAGTGTCAGCGGAGAATACTCCGAATGTCCGGTCACGAAAAATTCACGTCCGCCGCGAGCCATTACCATATATACGCCTGCATCTTTCGATTCGGAAAGCAAAGTCAGCTCCGGAACTTTCAGAATATCTTCTCTCCTCACCTCTGTATGACGGCTATGCGGCACATAGAAGCAATCGTCGAAACCACGGAAGATAGAATGGAAAGGTTGTAGTACCCGGTGCTCGAAAATACCGAACATCTTCTTCTCCAACGGATATTTGGGCACACCGTAATGATGATACAATCCGGCTTGCGCAGCCCAACATATATATAAGGTGGATGTGACGTGCGTACGTGCCCAATCAAAGATTTCGGTAATCTCATCCCAATAAGTCACCTCCTCGAAATCCATCTGTTCCACAGGAGCACCGGTAATAATCATACCATCGTACTTCTCGTGACGCATCTGGTCGAAATCGGTATAGAACGTTTTCATGTGCTCTATCGGCGTATTCTTGGAGGTATGGCTCTTGATCTTCATAAAGGAGATCTCTACCTGAAGAGGTGTATTCGAAAGCAGCCGCACCAAGTCTGTTTCTGTCGTAATCTTCAACGGCATCAGGTTCAGAACTACAATCCTCAACGGACGGATGTCCTGTTGCGTAGCACGGGAAGTGTCAATCACGAAAATATTTTCTTCCTTCAATAGCTCTATCGCAGGGAGTTTGTCGGGTAAATTTAAAGGCATAATCGCTATATATTAGTAATTTGGCTGCAAAAATACGAAAAATATAGCAGATATTAGGGATGTTGCTTATTTAGAAGACGTACAAATTAAGTCAATTTAATCATAGAAGCATAACAACTAATCAATAAAAGCCTTATTTTTGCCGGAGAAATTAGTACTAATAATTTAAATCTTAGAAAAATGGCTTACGTAATTAGTGACGATTGTATTGCTTGCGGAACTTGTATCGACGAGTGTCCGGTAGAAGCTATCTCTGAAGGTGATATCTATTCTATCAACCCGGATGTATGTACTGACTGTGGTACTTGTGCAGATGTTTGTCCGTCTGAAGCAATTCACCCGGCTGAATAATACAATCTACAAAAAGTATAGGCTGCTTTCCACGGAAGGCGGCCTTTTTTATTTTCCGGCACCGGATGATTTACGAAATAATTAAATAAACAGGGCGCGAATTACATAATGCAAATCGCGCCCTTATCTTTTTAAGCTATGAGTCTTATTTCAACTTAGCCAACGCTTCTTTAATACGGCGAATAGCTTCTACAATGTTTTCGTCACTTGTAGCATAGCTCATACGGATACATTCAGGAGCACCGAATGAAGTACCGCCTACACAAGCCACGTGAGCATCTTCAAGCAAGTACATTGCCAAGTCGTCCGAATTTTCAATCTTACGTTCACCGTTGCTCTTTCCAAAGAAGTAGCTACATTTCGGGAACAGGTAAAAAGCACCTTGCGGCACGTTCACTTCAAATCCCGGAACTTCCTTAGCCAACTTCACAATCAGGTCACGACGACGTTCGAAAGCTTTCTGCATTTCTTTCACCGGTTCCTGCGTACCTGTATAGGCTGCCTCAGCTGCTTTTTGAGATACGGAACAAGGACCTGAAGTGTATTGTCCCTGCAACTTATTGCAAGCTTTTACAATCCATTCCGGACCGGCGATGAAACCTATTCTCCAGCCTGTCATGGCATAAGCCTTGGATACACCGTTCACAATCACTGTACGTTCCTTCATTTCCGGGAACTGTGCAATGCTCTGGTGTGCACCGATATAATTGATATGTTCGTAAATCTCGTCAGCAAGCACTATCACCTGAGGATGTTTTGCCAATACAGCAGCCAGTCCTGCCAATTCTTCCTTACTATATACAGACCCTGTCGGATTCGACGGAGAGCAAAGAATCAATGCCTTTGTCTTCGGAGTAATAGCAGCTTCCAATTGTTCCGGTGTAATTTTGAAATCCTGTTCGATGCCGGCAGAAACAATCACGGGAGTACCTTCCGCCAGTTTCACCATTTCAGGATAACTCACCCAATAAGGAGCCGGCACAATTACTTCGTCACCCGGATTAACCAGTACGAGGATTGCGTTACAAACTGATTGTTTTGCACCATTCGCACATGAAATCTGAGCAGCTGTATATTCCAGACCGTTCTCTTTTTTCAGTTTCTCAACAATAGCATTGCGCAAAGCCGGATAACCCGGTACCGGAGAATAACGAGAAAAGTTATCATCAACGGCTTTTTTAGCAGCTTCCTTGATGTGGTCAGGAGTATTGAAATCCGGTTCTCCTACACTTAAGTTAATAACATCAACGCCTTGTGCCTTAAGCTCATTGCTCTTTTGCGACATGGCAAGCGTCGCCGAGGGCGACAAGCTGTTCAAACGATCTGATAATTGATTCATTTTGTATCTATTTTATTGTTGTTGAGTGAAATTCGCTGCAAAATAAGCGATTATATTTGATATATGAAAACGAAATGGCAATTTACTTATTAAAATGTAATGTATGCCCCATTCTTTCTTTCTTTGTTCTCAAGTATCGTTCATTATACGGGTTAGGAACTGTTTCAACAGGTACATTTTCTACTATTTCCAATCCATAGGCTTCCAGCCCTACACGTTTCACCGGATTATTTGTCAAAAGTCTCATCTTATGTACCCCCAGTTCGCGAAGAATCTGCGCACCTACTCCATAATCGCGCTCATCAGCAAGGTGTCCCAAGCAAATATTAGCGTCAACGGTATCCATGCCGTCTTCTTGAAGTTTATAGGCTTTCATCTTTTCCATTAAACCGATACCACGGCCTTCCTGGTTCAGATAAACAACGACACCTTTTCCTTCTTTTTCAATCATCTCCATTGCTTTATGCAACTGCTCACCACAGTCACAGCGCTGTGAACCGAGAATATCTCCGGTAGCACAGGACGAATGGACACGCACCAAGATCGGTTCATCTTCATTCCATGTACCTTTAAATATAGCCATGTGTTCCAATCCGTTCGATTTCTGACGGAAAGGGATCAGACGGAACGCTCCGTGTTCGGTAGGCATATTTACTTCTACCCCTTTTTCTACAATTGATTCCTGCTTCAGACGGTAAACTATCAGGTCGTGAATAGAAATCAGTTTCAATCCGTGTTCGTCCGCCATTGCGCGAAGTTCGGGAAGACGGGCCATTGTGCCGTCATCGCTCATGATTTCCATTAGAGCACCTGCCGGATAAAGGCCGGCCAAACGTGCCATGTCAACCGTTGCCTCTGTATGCCCGGCACGGCGAAGTACTCCTTTTTCCTGTGCGTACAACGGATTGATATGTCCGGGACGTCCGAAAGTGGCCGGTGTAGAAGCAGGATCAGCCAATGCCTGAATCGTAGCGGCACGGTCAGCAGCAGACACTCCCGTTGAACAGCCTTCCAACTTATCAATCGTAACCGTAAAAGGAGTTCCCAATACAGAAGTATTGTCGCTCACCTGATGCGGCAAATCCAGTTCCTTGCAACGGGATACTGTGACAGGTGCGCAAAGTACTCCACGTGCGTGTTTCAACATAAAGTTAACTTTCTCGGGAGTTATTTTTTCAGCGGCAATAATCAGGTCACCCTCATTTTCGCGGTCTTCATCATCTACTACTATAACAAACTTGCCTTCTTTGAAGTCAGCAATCGCATCTTCTATTCTATCCATTTTAATTTCTTCCATAACACTCTTATTTATTAATTTTCTGTATGATGAATTGAACTTGTTCATTGTTTTTTATAATCCGTTCCATGTCTTTATCCAGACGAATGCGGAATGCCCAGATACGGAAATAGAAAAATAGCCCGACAGGAAAAATAATCCCGGCTACCAAATTCAGCCAATAGATATGGAACGGACGTATATGAGCAGAAACGGGAATGACCGGATAATTGTTTAATGCTCCTATCAAAGTGGCCGACTTAGTGTTAGACATTTCTTCCACCAATACCTCCAGTTTTTCATTGATAGCCATTACCTCATCATCCTTCTCAGTAGACATCCACAATTTGAAGTAATTCGGTGCTTTTGTCAAACGATTTTTGGTAATATATGCCCTACACTCTGCTGTGAGCGATTCCAAATCACCAGGGATACGCTCATAATCAGGATCATTTATAATAACTTCTTTCTTAAATAGATGACGTACACTGCGGATTCCCAAAACCTTTTTAAACCAGTTAACATACGCATCGGCATTCAACACCACAGAATCCTTATTGGATTTATAAGTCAGAAAGATGCCTAATGGAGCAAGCACGGCACTACTTGTCCACATCCCCATCCACACGATCCATTTACCGTCACGTGCCATTTTATATCCCGTATTGTCAATGATATAATAGATGATAAATACCAATACCGATACAATGACAGGCATTCCCAAGCCTCCCTTACGAATAATACCTCCCAACGGAGCCCCGATAAAGAAGAACAACAGACAAGAAAGAGAAATCGTTATCTTCTTATGCCACTCCGTCTTATGTTTCCGGATAGCGTAGTCATTAGTCTCCATCGTATAGCTCTTGAAAGTCAAATCGCTAGCCATGTTTTCCGCACGGCTAACAGCGGAAGATATCACCTTTTGTTTTTGCATTAAAGGCGACACTTCATAAAGACTATCCACATTGTATTCCTGAATATCCGCCTTTTCTATTTTGGCGGTGTCTTCTTTTGTCAATCCGTAAGACGCACGGAAATTTCCTTCGGCCACTTCCTTATAATACTGTCTTCCGATACTATCTCCTAGTACTTTCATAGAGTCAATGGAACTTTGCAATTGCGCCATATCCTTAGCACTGGATTGCCGCCCCATGATATCACCGTCAACCATATTAAAATCGGAGTCAAACTCAATAATCGTGTGCTTCTCCCTGAACGACTCACGGCGGTAAGGCACATTCTGAGATTTCATACTCTGTGCTTTCAAATTCTCGAATAAGTCTCCGCTATATAGATGCAACCAAAGATGCTGTTTGTCCGCAGTCATTTCCAGACGTCCGGAATCTGCATAAATAACACGTGCTTTCTCAAACCCTTCTTTCAGATCATAGATAAGCACATCATACAACATACCCGTTTTCCGGTTTTTCTTGGCAATTTTCAGATTATAATCGGGAATTTCGGAATAGAAAACTCCTTCCGGAATATCCAATTCCGGAGATTTTTGTTTCATAGAAAGAATCAGGGTTCCCAGTTTGGCTTGGGCAATGGGACCTACCACATTCTGAAAATAGAAAGAAACGCCCACCAAACCACAGACAAAAAAGACAAGCGGACGCATAATTTTGAGCAGGGAAATACCCGCAGCCTTCATTGCGAGTAACTCGTATCGTTCGCCGAAGTTACCGAAAGTAATCAAAGAAGCCAGTAGCACCGCCAACGGCAACGATACTGGCACTAATGTCAATGCGGAATAAAAGAAGAACTGAGCCATTACGCTCATCTCCAATCCCTTTCCGACCAATTCGTCCACATATCTCCACAGGAACTGCATCATAAAAATGAACAGACAAATGAAGAATGTGCCCACAAAGAGCATCATGAAGCTCTTTACGATGAATATATCTAATTTCTTTATGCGTAGCATCTTAATAGGTTCGTGCATTTAAGACGCAAAATTAGCACAAAAAAAGGAGCATCGAAAATTTTTAGTTGAAAGTTAACTAAAAACCACAAGTTCTTCTCAATTTAGCCACTTGCGACTCCCACAATTCTTTCATATCATCCACTTCATCCGGCTCCGCAAAATCAGTGATTTCTAATACGTAGTCACTTGTCAACTCATTATAAGTCATCTTAATTTCAAAGTAATCGCGCTCGTTCTCGTCATCCTCCCAACGGAAGCGGATAAAAGAGAAAGAACGTATCGCCGTAATTTCAGCCTTTCTCTGCTCAGTCTTTCCCCAATGAAACTCTACAATCTTATCATCGGATATCACTTTGTCTGCAAACCAGTCCTCCAACCCGGTAGGTGTACTAATGGCTGCCCAAAGAATATTTTTAGATGTCGCATTCAGCAAATACTCCAAATGAATTTTTTCCTTTTTCATAGCAATTTCGAATTGTTTTTACGTGTGCCAAGATAAATACTTTTTTCTAAATACATGGCATAAATCCTACACTTTATTTAATTATTCTTTCATTTTCAAGTCTCAAACTCCCTGTTTATAGAGAAAATTAAAAACCTTCTTAAAGAAAAAACACAAAAAAGTTGTGATTTGTTTTGGAGTTTATAGAAAAACATCTATCTTTGCACCCGCAATCGAGAAACGATGGCGGGATAGCTCAGCTGGTTAGAGCGCATGATTCATAATCATGAGGTCCCCGGTTCAATCCCGGGTGGCTTCCACTCTTGGGTGCCTTTTTCTTTTATACATCAATTGGTGGCGGTTTACACTATGGTTTACACCAGTGTAAATCATATATCAATTAGATTAAACATTATTCATTATTAAACATATCAAATTGACTTTACCCAAACAAGTTCCAGTCAATATTATCCTTCCCACTTATCCATTAAACCATAATACTCCAATTTCATCCAAAGGGATATTTGAGCAATGATAGATTAACGCTAATAAGCAACTTTACATCATTTATTTAAGATTCCATTCTTACATTATGTTCACACCCCCCTTCTTTGTAACTTCGTAGCAGATAAATCAATCACTAATCTATTAACATTAATTCTAATATGAGAGTAACAGAGAAGACTAACACAATTCACTATTTACCACAAGAGATTAGAGAGACTAGATTAACAGAAGTAACATACTTACCTATTACAAGGGAAATGTTAGAACAACTATTCTCAAATTCAGCTAAGAAGGATAAGCATAAATTAGTTAAGAAGAGAAGGAGGTAATTAATAAGG